>CBIHQF010000047.1:0-13092 GCA_966211665.1 uncultured Pseudomonas sp.
AGGAAGTGGTGCTGTTCATCATGGGCGGGGTGTTCGTGATGGAAACCCTGTCGGTGATCATTCAGGTCGCCTCCTTCAAATTGACCGGCAAGCGGGTATTCCGCATGGCGCCGATTCACCACCACTTCGAACTCAAGGGCTGGCCCGAGCCGCGCGTGATCGTGCGCTTCTGGATCATCACCGTGGTTCTGGTGCTGGTCGGCCTTGCCACCTTGAAACTGCGTTGAGGACTGAGGATTTATAACAGCATGAGCCTGATCGCTTCCGATCACTTCCGCATCGTTGTCGGCCTCGGCAAGAGCGGCATGTCCCTGGTGCGCTTCCTCGCGCGCCAGGGCTTGCCCTTTGCCGTGGTCGACACCCGTGCCAACCCGCCGGAGCTCGCCACCTTGCGCGAACAGTTCCCGCAGGTGGAAGTGCGTTGCGGCGAATTGGACGTGGAGTTCCTCTGTCGCGCCAACGAATTGCTCGTCAGCCCGGGCCTGGCCATCGCCACCCCCGCGTTGCAGGCCGCCGCCGCGCGCGGCGTCAAGCTGTCCGGCGATATCGACCTGTTCGCCCGCTACGCCAAGGCGCCGATCGTCGCCATCACCGGCTCCAATGCCAAAAGCACCGTGACCACCCTGGTCGGCGAGATGGCCGCGGCGGCCGGTAAGAAGGTCGCGGTGGGCGGCAACCTCGGCACCCCGGCGCTGGATCTGCTCAGCGACGAGGTCGAACTGTATGTGCTGGAACTGTCGAGCTTCCAGCTGGAAACCACCGATCAGTTGAATGCCGAAGTGGCGACCTGCCTGAACATCAGCGAAGACCATATGGATCGCTACGCCGACCTGCCGGCCTATCACCTGGCCAAGCACCGGATCTTCCGTGGCGCCCGCCAGGTGGTGGTCAATCGCGACGATGCGTTGTCGCGGCCGTTGGTGGCGGACGGCTTGCCGTGCTGGTACTTCGGCCTGGGCAAGCCGGACTTCAAGCGCTTCGGCCTGATCGAGGAAAACGGCGAGAAGTGCCTGGGTTATCAGTTCGCCGCGTTGTTGCCGGTGCGCGAATTGAAAATCCGCGGCGCCCATAACCAGTCCAACGCCCTGGCGGCCTTGGCCCTGGGCCATGCCGTGGGCCTGCCGTTCGAGCCCATGTTGCGGACCCTGCGTAGCTTCGCCGGCCTGGCGCATCGCTGCCAGTGGGTCGGCGAGCGCAAGGGCGTCGCCTATTACGACGACTCCAAAGCGACCAACGTCGGCGCCGCGCTGGCGGCGATCGAGGGGCTGGGCGTGGATATCGCCGGCAAGCTGGTACTGATCGCCGGTGGCGACGGCAAGGGTGCGGACTTCTCCGCGTTGCGCGCGCCGGTGGCGAAGTTCTGCCGCGCGGTGATTCTGCTCGGTCGCGATGCCGAGCGCCTGGCCGAAGCCTTGGGCGATGCCGCGCCGTTGATCCGCGTGCAAAGCCTGGAGGAAGCGGTGCAACGCGCCGCCGAGCTGGCCCAAGCGGGCGATGCTGTGCTGCTCTCGCCGGCCTGTGCGAGCCTGGATATGTTCAAGAATTTCGAAGAGCGCGGACGCCTGTTCGCCCAAGCAGTGGAGGCGCTCGTCTGATGCTCGCCCTATTGCGCCCTTACCCGTCCCCGCTGTTCGGTCGCCGTGGCCTGGACCTGGACTTCCCGCTGCTCGCGGGCTGTCTGGCGTTGCTCGGCCTGGGCCTGGTGATGATCACCTCGGCTTCGTCCGAAGTGGCGGCGGTCAACTCCGGCAATCCGCTGTATCACATGACCCGCCACCTGATTTATCTGCTGATCGGCCTGGGGGCCGCGGGTGTGACCCTGTTGATTCCCATGGCGACCTGGCAGCGCTTCGGCGGCACCCTGCTGCTCGCCGCCTTCGCCTTGTTGGTGCTGGTGCTGATCCCGGGCATCGGTCGCGAAGTGAACGGCTCGTCGCGCTGGATCGGCTTCGGCGCCTTCAACGTGCAGCCGTCGGAAATCGCCAAGTTGTTCGTGGTGCTGTACCTGGCCGGCTACCTGGTGCGCCGTCAGGAAGAGGTGCGCGAGAGCTGGGCCGGGTTCTTCAAGCCGTTCGTGGTGCTGTTGCCGATGGCCGGTTTGCTGCTGCTGGAGCCGGACTTCGGCGCCACCGTGGTGATGATGGGCGCGGCTGCTGCGATGCTGTTCCTCGGCGGCGTCGGTTTGCTGCGTTTCGGCCTGATGGTCGCGCTGGCCGTCGGCGCGGTGTTCGTCCTGGTGCAGACCCAGGAATACCGCCTGCAACGCCTGATCACCTTTACCGACCCCTGGGCCGACCAGTTCGGCTCCGGCTATCAGCTGACCCAGGCGCTGATCGCCTTCGGCCGCGGCGAATGGTTCGGCGTCGGTCTGGGCAACAGCATCCAGAAGCAGTTCTACCTGCCGGAAGCCCATACCGATTTCGTCTTCGCCGTGCTCGCCGAGGAGCTGGGTTTGATCGGCGCCTTGCTGACCGTGGCGTTGTTCGTCTTCGTCAGCGTGCGGGCCTTGTATGTCGGTCTGTGGGCCGAAAAGGCCAAGCAATTCTTCTCCGCCTATGTCGCCTACGGCCTGGCGTTTCTGTGGATCGGCCAGTTCCTGATCAATATCGGGGTGAACGTCGGCCTGCTGCCGACCAAGGGCCTGACCCTGCCGTTCCTCAGCTACGGCGGCAGCTCGCTGGTGATCTGCTGCGTCAGCCTGGCGCTGCTGCTGCGCATCGAATGGGAGCACCGTACCGAGTTGGGCAACGAAAACGTGGAGTTCGACGAATCCGATTTCGCCGAAGCGGATGCCGACAGCGGCAACGCCAAGGAGGTCCGGCATGCGCGGTAATGTGCTGATCATGGCCGGCGGCACCGGCGGGCACGTGTTCCCGGCGCTGGCCTGTGCCCGCGAGTTCAAGGCGCGCGGTTACAGCGTGCATTGGCTGGGCACGCCGCGCGGGATCGAGAACGAGTTGGTGCCGGCGGCCGGTTTGCCGCTGCACCTGATCGACGTCAGCGGTCTGCGTGGCAAGGGCAAGCTGTCGCTGCTCAAGGCGCCGTTCCAGTTGCTCAAGGCGCTGTTGCAGGCGCGTAAGGTGCTGCGCGAGTTGCAGCCGGTCTGCGTGCTCGGTATGGGCGGCTATGTCACCGGCCCCGGCGGCCTGGCGGCGCGAATGAATGGCGCGCCCTTGATCATCCATGAGCAGAACGCCGTGGCCGGTACCGCCAACCGCAGCCTGGCGCCGTTCGCCAGCCGCGTCTGCGAAGCCTTCCCGGATACCTTCGGCGCCAGCGACAAGCGCCGCACCACCGGCAACCCGGTGCGCGAAGAGTTGTTCCTGGAAACCCCGCGCGATGCCTTGGGCAAGCGCCGGGCGCGGCTGTTGGTGCTCGGCGGCAGTCTGGGCGCCGAGCCGCTGAACAAATTGCTGCCCGAGGCCCTGGCCTTGGTTGCACCCGAGCTGCGCCCCGAGGTGTTCCACCAGGCCGGCAAGCAGCACGACGGCGTGACCACTGAACGCTACGCCGCCGCTGGCGTCGAAGCGCAGGTCGCGCCCTTTATCAAGGACATGGCGCGGGCTTACGCCTGGGCCGATCTGGTGGTGTGCCGTGCCGGCGCGCTGACCGTCAGCGAGCTGGCCGCCGCCGGTCTGCCGTCGTTTCTGCTGCCGCTGCCCCACGCGATCGACGATCACCAAACGCATAACGCCGGCTATCTGGCCCGTGAAGGGGCCGCCGTGCTCCTGCCGCAACGCTCCACTGACGCCGCCACGCTGGCCGCGCAGCTGACCGAGGTTTTGATGCATCCCGAACGACTCAACAGCATGGCCGGTACCGCGCGTCGCCTGGCCAAGCCCGACGCAACCCGCACCGTTGTCGATATTTGCCTGGAGGTGGCCCGTGGTTGAGAGCCAGAAAGCGTTCCCGCAGCCGGAAATGCGCCGGATTCGCCGCATCCATTTCGTCGGGATCGGCGGCGCCGGTATGTGCGGTATTGCCGAAGTGCTGCTCAACCTCGGCTATCAGGTTTCCGGTTCCGATCTCAAGGGCTCGGCGGTGACCGAGCGTCTTGAAAAGTTCGGTGCGCGGATCTTTATCGGCCATAGCGCCGAGAACGCCGAAAGCGCCGACGTGCTGGTGGTTTCCAGCGCGATCAACCCGGCTAACCCGGAAGTCGCCACTGCGCTGGAACGTCGCATTCCGGTGGTGCCGCGGGCCGAGATGCTCGCCGAACTGATGCGTTATCGGCACGGCGTGGCGGTGGCCGGCACTCATGGCAAAACCACCACCACCAGCCTGCTGGCCTCGGTGTTCGCCGCCGGCGGTCTGGACCCGACCTTCGTCATCGGCGGCCGTTTGAATGCCGCGGGCACCAATGCCCAGCTCGGCACCAGCCGTTACCTGATCGCCGAAGCCGACGAGAGCGACGCCAGCTTCCTGCATCTGCAGCCGATGGTCGCGGTGGTCACCAATATCGACATGGACCACATGAGCACCTATGAGGGCGACTTCAACAAGTTGAAGAAAACCTTCGTCGAGTTCCTCCACAACCTGCCGTTCTATGGCCTGGCGGTGCTGTGCGTGGACGATCCGATCGTGCGCGAGATTCTGCCCCAGGTCGCCCGCCCGACCCTGACCTACGGCTTCGACGAAGGCGCCGACGTGCGCGCGATCAATGTGCGTCAGCAGGGCATGCAGACCTTCTTCACCGTGCTGCGTACAGGTCGCGCGCCGCTCGATGTGTCGGTGAACATGCCCGGCAACCACAACGTGCTGAACGCCTTGGCGACCATCGCCATCGCTGGCGACGAAGGCATCAGCGACGAGGCCATCGTCCAGGGTTTGTCTGGCTTCCAGGGCGTTGGTCGGCGCTTCCAGGTGTACGGCGAGCTGCCGGTCGACGGCGGCAGCGTGATGCTGGTCGACGACTACGGCCACCACCCGCGCGAAGTCGCCGCGGTGATCAAGGCCGTGCGTGGCGGCTGGCCGGAGAGGCGTCTGGTGATGGTTTACCAGCCGCACCGTTTCAGCCGTACCCGCGACCTCTACGAGGATTTCGTGCAGGTTTTGGCCGACGCCAATGTGCTGCTGCTGATGGAGGTCTACCCGGCCGGCGAAGAGCCGATCCCCGGTGCCGACAGCAAGCACCTGTGCCACAGCATCCGTCAGCGCGGCCAGTTGGATCCCATTTATATCGAGCGCGGCGTCGAGCTGGCGCCGTTGGTCAAGCCGTTGCTGCGCGCCGGCGACATCCTCTTGTGCCAGGGCGCCGGGGATATCGGCGGGGTCGCCCCGCAATTGCTGCAGAGCAGGCTGTTCGCCGCAAGCGAAGGTAAATCGAAATGAGCGCGGAAACCTTGAAATCGCAACTGCCGGTCAGCGCCTTCGGGCGGGTCGCGGTGTTGTTCGGCGGCAAGAGCGCCGAGCGCGAAGTGTCGCTGAAATCCGGCAATGCCGTGCTGCAAGCGCTGCAAGCGGCCGGTGTGGATGCGTTCGGCATCGATGTCGGCGACGACTTGCTGCAGCGCCTGCTGGCCGAGAAGATCGACCGCGCCTTTATCGTCCTGCACGGCCGCGGCGGCGAAGACGGCAGCATGCAGGGCCTGCTCGAATGCGCCGGCATTCCTTACACCGGTAGCGGCATCCTGGCGTCGGCCCTGGCCATGGACAAATTGCGCACCAAGCAGGTCTGGCAGAGCCTCGGTCTGCCGACGCCGCGTCACGCCGCATTGGCGTCCGAGGCCGACTGCGAGGCCGCGGCGAGCGAGCTGGGCTTCCCGCTGATCGTCAAGCCGGCTCATGAAGGTTCCAGCATCGGCATGGCCAAGGTGACCACGCTGGCCGAGCTGATCGGCGCCTGGCGGGACGCCAGCCGGTACGATTCGCAAGTGCTGGTCGAGCAGTGGATCCAGGGCCCGGAATACACGGTCGCCACCCTGCGTGGTCAGGTGTTGCCGCCGATCGGCCTGGGCACTCCGCACAGTTTCTACGACTACGACGCCAAGTACCTGGCCAATGACACCCAGTACCGCATTCCCTGCGGCCTGGATGCGGCCAAGGAAGAAGAACTGAAGACGCTCAGCGCGCGTGCCTGCGAAGCCGTCGGCACCCGGGGTTGGGCGCGGGTGGACGTGATGCAGGATGCCGCCGGGCAGTTCTGGTTGCTGGAAGTCAACACGGTGCCGGGCATGACCGACCACAGCCTGGTGCCGATGGCGGCGCGCGCGGCCGGTCTGGATTTCCAGCAGTTGGTCTTGGCGATTCTCGCCGACAGCCTAGAGGCACGGGGTTAAGTCATGGTCGCCACGCTGCGTCACCCGTCAGGTTCTGCTCGCGCGCCGTTGCGCGGCAAGCCTGCGCAGCGTGGTGCCAGCCGTTTGGTGGCCAAGGAACCGATCGGTACGCGGGTGCGTCTGGCCAAGCCGCTTATTCCTGGGATGGGCGCCTGGCTCAAGCGCATCACTTGGCCGTTGTTGCTGCTGGGCCTGGGCTACGGCGCCTATGACCTGGCGCAGCGGCTGATGCCTTACGCGGATCTGCCGATCGCCAAGGTCAGTGTCGAAGGCGACCTCAGCTACATCAGTCAGCAGGCGGTGCAGCAGCGTATCGAGCCCTTCGTCGAGGCGAGCTTTTTCAGCGTCGATCTGGTCGGCATGCGCAACGAGTTGGAGCAGATGCCGTGGATCGCCAGCGCCCAGGTACGTCGGGTATGGCCGGATCAGGTAGTGGTGAAGTTGGAAGAGCAGTTACCCATCGCACGTTGGGGCGATGAGGCGCTGCTGAACAATCAGGGCCAGGCATTCGAGCCCAGGGAGCTGGCGAATTATCAGCACCTGCCGCAGTTGTATGGCCCCAAGCGTGCGCAGCAGCGAGTGATGCAGCAGTACCAGGTGCTCAGCCAAATGCTCAGGCCGATGGGTTTTACCGTGGTACGCCTGGAATTGCGTGAACGCGGCAGTTGGTTTCTCTCCACCGGGCAGGGCATCGAGTTGTTATTGGGCCGCGATCACCTGGTGGAAAAAATGCGGCGCCTGAGCGTCATTTTCGACAAGGCGCTGAAAGAGCAGCAAGCGAATATCGCGCGGATCGATCTGCGTTATGCCAACGGCCTGGCCGTGGCATGGCGCGAGCCGCCCGCGCCCACGACAGCCAATACCGCTGTCGTGCAGTGAATCAGGAGAAGGCAAGAGCCATGGCAAACGTGCAGAGCGGCAAGATGATCGTCGGCCTCGATATCGGCACCTCCAAAGTGGTGGCGCTGGTGGGCGAGCTAACGGCCGATGGCCAATTGGAAATTGTCGGTATCGGCACCCATCCGTCGCGCGGCCTGAAAAAGGGCGTGGTGGTGAATATCGAATCCACCGTGCAGTCGATCCAGCGCGCGGTCGAAGAAGCGCAACTGATGGCCGGTTGCCGTATCCACTCGGCGTTCGTCGGCGTGGCCGGTAACCATATTCGTAGTCTCAACAGCCACGGCATAGTCGCCATTCGCGATCGCGAAGTCAGTCCGGCCGACCTCGAGCGCGTGCTCGACGCGGCCCAGGCCGTGGCGATTCCGGCGGACCAGCGGGTGTTGCACACCCTGCCGCAGGACTACGTGATCGATAACCAGGAAGGCGTGCGCGAGCCTTTGGGTATGTCCGGCGTGCGCCTGGAGGCCAAGGTGCACGTGGTGACTTGCGCGGTGAATGCGGCGCAGAACATCGAGAAATGCGTGCGTCGCTGCGGTCTGGAAGTCGACGACATCATCCTCGAACAACTGGCCTCGGCTTATGCGGTATTGACCGACGACGAGAAGGAGCTGGGCGTGTGCCTGGTGGATATCGGCGGCGGCACCACCGATATCTGCATCTTCACCGAGGGTGCGATTCGCCATACGGCGGTGATCCCGATCGCCGGCGACCAGGTCACCAACGATATCGCCATGGCCCTGCGCACGCCGACGCAGTACGCCGAGGAGATCAAGATCCGTTATGCCTGCGCCCTGGCCAAGCTGGCCGGCGCCGGTGAAACCATAAAGGTGCCGAGCGTCGGCGACCGGCCACCGCGCGACCTGTCGCGCCAGTCGTTGGCCGAAGTGGTCGAGCCGCGCTACGACGAGCTGTTCACCTTGATTCAGGCCGAGCTGCGCCGTAGCGGTTACGAAGACTTGATCCCGGCGGGCATCGTGCTCACCGGCGGTACGGCGAAGATGGAAGGCGCGGTCGAGCTGGCCGAGGAGATCTTCCATATGCCGGTGCGCCTGGGCATGCCGCAGAACGTCAGGGGCTTGGCCGACGTGGTGCGCAATCCGATTTATTCCACCGGCGTGGGGTTGCTGCTGTATGGGCTGCAGAAGCAGACCGACGGCATCTCCATGTCGGCACTCAGCAATTTCAACGATGAATCGAAAGTCCCCGTACTCGAGCGCTTGAAGCGCTGGGTGCAAGGCAACTTTTGATTCGAACCCGAGCAATGCAGTAGGCGTTACAACCAGAGTAATAAAAGGAGAGGGGAAATGTTCGAACTCGTAGATAGCGCACCACAGAGTGCTGTGATCAAAGTAATCGGAGTCGGTGGTGGCGGCGGCAATGCCGTCAATCACATGGCGAAAAACAACATCGAAGGCGTCGAATTCATCTGCGCCAACACCGATGCGCAAGCGCTGAAAAACATCGGCGCGCGCACCATCCTGCAACTCGGCACCGGCGTGACCAAGGGCCTGGGCGCGGGCGCCAATCCGGACGTCGGCCGTCAGGCAGCGATGGAAGACCGCGAGCGCATCGCCGAAGTGCTGCAAGGCACCGACATGGTCTTCATCACCACCGGCATGGGTGGCGGCACCGGCACCGGCGCCGCACCTGTGATCGCTCAGGTGGCGAAGGAAATGGGCATCCTCACCGTCGCGGTGGTGACCCGTCCGTTCCCGTTCGAAGGTCGAAAGCGCATGCAGATCGCCGAGGAAGGCATTCGCGGCCTGGCGGAAAGCGTCGACTCGCTGATCACCATCCCCAACGAGAAGCTGCTGACCATCCTCGGTAAGGACGCCAGCCTGCTGTCGGCCTTCGCCAAGGCGGACGACGTGCTGGCCGGCGCGGTGCGCGGTATTTCCGACATCATCAAGCGGCCGGGCATGATCAACGTCGACTTCGCCGACGTGAAAACCGTGATGAGCGAAATGGGCATGGCGATGATGGGCACCGGCTGTGCCAGCGGTCCGAACCGCGCTCGCGAAGCCACCGAGGCGGCGATTCGCAATCCGTTGCTCGAAGATGTGAACCTTCAGGGCGCGCGCGGCATCCTAGTGAATATCACCGCAGGTCCCGACTTGTCGCTGGGCGAGTATTCGGACGTCGGCAACATCATCGAGCAGTTCGCATCCGAGCACGCAACCGTCAAGGTTGGCACCGTGATCGATCCGGATATGCGCGATGAATTGCACGTCACCGTAGTAGCCACCGGTTTGGGCGCGAAAATCGAGAAGCCGGTCAAGGTTATCGACAATACCGTGCAAGTCGCCAGCACTGTCGCGGCATCCGCTGCACCGGCGCGAAGCGAGCAAAGCGTTAATTACAAGGACTACGAACGCCCCACCGTTCAGCGTCAAAGCCATGCAGGCGGTGCTACCGCAGCTAAGCTGAACCCGCAGGACGACCTCGATTATCTGGATATTCCGGCCTTCCTGCGTCGTCAGGCCGATTGATGGAAGGTATCGGGGGCATAGGGGCGATTGGTGTTCAGCAAAGGCCGGTTCTGCTATCATCGCCGGCCATTGTTGAAAACAATTCGCAACTAGCGCTATAGCGGCCAAGCCATGATCAGACAACGCACCTTGAAGAACATCATCCGCGCCACTGGCGTTGGCCTGCATTCCGGGGAGAAGGTTTACCTGACCCTGAAGCCGGCACCCGTGGACACCGGTATCGTGTTCCGTCGCACCGATCTCGACCCTGTCGTGGAAATCCCCGCGCGTGCAGGCAATGTCGGCGAAACCACTATGTCGACCACATTGGTCAATGGTGATGTCAAGGTGGATACGGTAGAGCACCTGCTTTCGGCCATGGCAGGCCTGGGCATCGATAACGCCTACGTCGAACTCTCCGCATCCGAAGTGCCGATCATGGATGGCAGCGCCGGTCCATTCGTATTCCTGATCCAGTCCGCTGGCTTGCAGGAGCAGGACGCCCACAAGAAATTCATCCGGATCATCCGCGAAGTGACGGTCGAGGAGGGCGACAAGCGCGCCACCTTCGTCCCCTTCGAGGGGTTCAAGGTGACTTTCGAGATCGACTTCGATCACCCGGTGTTCCGCAATCGCACCCAATCGGCCAGCGTCGATTTTTCCAGCACCTCCTTCGTCAAGGAAGTCAGTCGCGCGCGTACCTTCGGTTTCATGCGCGATATCGAGTTCCTGCGTTCGCAGAACCTGGCACTCGGCGGCAGCGTGGATAACGCCATCGTGGTCGACGAGCATCGGGTGTTGAACGAAGACGGCCTGCGTTACGAGGACGAATTCGTCAAACACAAGATTCTCGACGCCATTGGCGACCTTTATCTGCTGGGCAACAGCTTGATTGGCGAATTCAAAGGTTTCAAATCCGGGCATGCCCTGAACAATCGCCTGCTGCGCGCATTGATCGAGCAGACCGACGCGTGGGAAGTAGTCACCTTCGACGATCCCAATACCGCGCCCATCTCGTACATGCGCCCGGTTGCGGCGGTGTAACAACCCTTCCCTGCTTTATCACCAGGCCACCTCAGGGTGGCCTGTTTTTTGCCTTGCTAAAAAACCGCTGAGAACGAGCCGGATCACGCTTATTCGCTGGGTTTGCCGTGTTTGGCCAGGCGCTCGAGGGCCGCACGCAACTTGGGGTCGCGGACGCCTTGCGCGGTTGCTTGGAGGTTCTCAACGGCGCTATTGGACAGGTGGATACTGTGATTGGTTCCACGTCTTTCGACAGCTGGCGGTTGTACCTTAAAGAGAATTTTCGTTAAGGTCGCAAACTCTTCGAGTGTTTGCAGTTGTCTGAGCAGGCGTTTTTGTTGATAGCGCAGGCGGGTGGCCCAGTGGCCATCGGTGACGATGAGTAGCAGACAACCTTCGCGCCAGGACGCGACATGACAGTGCTCGCGGGCTGCGGGTTGTAGTTGGCTTTCCAGCGAGCGTTGCAAATGATCGAGGCGTTGAGCCTGATTGAACAGCGCTTTGAGCGGCTTCGCTTCGCGCATTAGCGCAGCGGACGCCTTGGCCGGCAACGGACGAAACGACATGGCAGGACGCCTGAAAAAGTGGAGCCGCCATGGTAGCAGAATCCCTGCTACCGACTTGGCTTCCACCCAAAGGGGAATCCATGCACATCATTCTACTCAGTCGGCGCCATGGCGCCGCTCGCACCATCAGTCTCGATTTGCGCTGGTTATTGGCCGCCCTGCTGTTGTTGGTCGGTCTGTCGCTCGCGGGCGGCATGGCCTTCGGCGCCTGGTGGGCGCCGCATGCGCAGCGCCTGCCGGACAGTGTTCAGATCAACCGGACGCTCGATCAGCAGCGTGCCGAAGTGGGAGCGGTACGCCTCGATGCGCAGCGCCAGTTGGATGCCTTCGCCGCCCATGTCGCCGAACTGCAGGCGCGCTTGACCCGTCTGGATGCTCTGGGCGAACGCCTGACCGAGCTGGCCGAACTGGACTCCACTGAATTCGATTTTTCCCTGAACGTGGGCCAGGGCGGTGCCGAAGACCTGCTCGGCGACGCGGCCTATGCGCCGCCGCCTTTCATGGATGCGCTGGATCAACTGAGTCTACGTCTGGACAGTCGTGAGCAACTGCTCGAGGCGCTCGAGCAAGTAATCGGCGAGCGCCGCTTGAACGAGGCCGAATATTTGTCCGGGATGCCCGTGCGCCAAGGTTATATGTCCTCGCCGTTCGGGCGTCGGGTGCATCCGTTGACGGGCCGTCGCACCCAGCACAAGGGCGTCGATTTCGCCGCCAAACCGGGTAGCGATGTGGTGGCGGTCGCCGCCGGTGTGGTGACTTTTTCCGGCAGGAAGTCCGGTTATGGCAACACCGTCGAGGTCAGCCATGCCGATGGCTATGTCACCCTCTATGCCCATAATCAGAGCAATGTGGCGCAGATCGGCGATCTGGTGCAGCGCGGGCAAACCATTGCCAAGGTCGGGCGCAGCGGTCGCGCCACCGGCTATCACGTGCATTTCGAAGTCAGTAAAGGCGGTCATCCGATCAATCCCGCCAGCTTTATCGCGCGGGTCAGCGACATCGAATAGTTCGGCGGTTTTGGGTCGTTCGCTTGGGCGTGGCATTCGGCGCGTCCGCGAGGCGGCTTCTTGGGGGCGGGCAGATGATTTATCGCCTGTCGCCGATACGCTTCGGCGGTGACATGGGTGGCCTTTGCGCCATGTCCCGGCGTCGCTCGTCATGATCCTGGCTGTTCGTGTCTTGCCGGTGCGTCTCGGCACACCGGTGTCCGCTACATTTTCAAGCAGCCCGATAACGTCGCTTTCCTCATCGACGTTTCCGGGTAGAATGCCCCCTTTGCACGCAGCCATCAGGGCTGCACAGGCGACTTTTTGAGTTGTCCTCCATCCATCACGCGTGGAAGAACCTGTCGATATGTTTGCGCCTTTGTTGAAAAAATTCTTTGGAAGCAAAAACGAGCGTGAAGTAAAGCGCATGCTCAAGACGGTTCAGGCCGTCAACGCCTTCGAGGAGCAGATGCTTGCGCTCTCGGACGAGCAGCTGCGTGCCAAGACCGATGAATTCAAAGCCCGCCTGGCGCAAGGCGAAACCCTCGACCAACTGCTCCCGGAAGCCTTCGCCGTAGCTCGCGAAGCCGGCAAGCGGGTGATGGGCATGCGCCACTTCGACGTGCAGTTGATCGGCGGCATGACCTTGCATGAAGGCAAGATCGCCGAGATGCGCACCGGTGAGGGCAAGACCCTGGTGGCAACGCTGGCGGTTTACCTCAACGCGCTGTCCGGCAAGGGCGTGCACGTGGTCACGGTCAACGATTACCTGGCCCGCCGCGATGCCAACTGGATGCGTCCGCTGTACGAGTTCCTCGGTATGTCGGTGGGCATCGTCACGCCTTTCATGCCGCCGGAAGAGAAGCGCGCC
>CBIHQF010000048.1:0-13028 GCA_966211665.1 uncultured Pseudomonas sp.
CGCAACTGCGCCAGGTCATGCTTGCCGGTACGGTCGACCAGGGCGTACTGGTAAATCCAGCCGACCCCGGTGGCGTCCGGCCCCAGCGATGGTTTGGCGCTGGCCGGCAGGCGGCTCTGGATCTGGCTGAGGTATTCCAGCACCCGCGAGCGCGCCCAATAGAGGTCGGTGTCGTCCTCGAACAGCACATAGACGAAGCTGTCGCCGAAGAACGAGTAGCCGCGCACGGTCTTCGCCCCCGGCACCGAGAGCATGGTGGTGGCCAACGGATAGGTGACCTGGTTCTCGACGATCTGCGGCGCCTGGCCCGGATAGGGCGTGCGGATGATTACCTGCACGTCGGACAGGTCCGGCAGCGCATCGATCGGCGTATTTTGCAGCGACCAGACGCCCCAGGCGGTGGCGAACAGGGTCGCCAGCAGCACCAGGAAACGGTTAGCCACCGACCAGCGGATCAACGCGGCGATCATGGCTGTGCCTCCTGATGGCCGTCATGGCCGCCGCTATTTTCCTGGGGCGTGGTTTCCTGGGGCGTGGGCGCCAGATGCTCGATGCGCTCGATCTGCATGCCCTCGTCGTCGGCGCGCACCCCGACCCGCACCCGGTCGCCGGGTTTGAAGCCTTCCAGCAGCGCCGCATCGGCAACCGGAAACAGCATGCTCATGCCCGGCATGCCCAGGGTCTTGAACGGGCCATGGGTAAGCATCACACCATCGTCTTCGATGGCATCGATCTGCCCTTCGGCTTCATGCAGGGCCGGCTCAAGCTTGACCTCCGCCGCTGGTGCACCCAACTCCTGGGCCATAATGCCGCGCAAGCTGGCCTCGGAATCGAGCAGGAACTGCCCGGAGGCGACCACCTGCTGGCCCTCCTCCAGCCCTTCGAGAATCTGGGTATTGCCCGCGGCCTCCTGGCCCAGGCGGACTTCCAGCGGACGGTAGCGCCCCTCGCCTTCGGCGAGCATCACCAGGGCGCGGCGACCGCTGCGAATCACCGCCTCGCTGGGTACGAACAACGCATCGCGTTCGGCCGGGCGAACCAGCCGTACCTGGGCGGTCAGGCCCGGACGCAGACGACCCTCGGGATTATCCAGCACGACCCGCACGCGCAGGGTGCGGCTGTCGAGGTTGGCCTGGGGCAGAATCGCCTCGATACTGCCGCTGAGCACTTCGCCGGGAAACGCCGGCAAGCGCGCCTCGACCACCTGGCCTTGATGCAGGCCCACGGCTTCGGCCTCGGGCACCGCAACATCGAGCCAGACGCTGTGCAAACCGTTGATGGTCGCCAAAGGCGCGCCCGCCGCCAAGGTCATTCCCTCGCGCACCTCGAGCTGTTGCAGCACCCCAGCAATCGGACTGGTCACCGTCCACAGCGCCTGCACCTTGCCGCTGCGCTCGAACCGGGCGATCAGCGCCGCCGGCATGCCGGCCAGGCGCAGGCGTTGGCGTGCCGCGGCCAACAGCGCGGGATCGCCGGCATCGCGCAGGGCCAGATAGTCTTCCTGGGCACGGACCCACTCCGGCACCAGCAGATCGACCAGGGGCGCGCCGGCTTCGAGCAGATCCTCAGGGGCGCGGGAGTACACCCGTTCGACGAAACCGCCCGTGCGCGCCTGCACCACGGCGATATCGCGGCTGTTGAAGGTCAGGTTGCCGACCGCTTCCAGGCTGTTGGCCAGCGCCCCGCGGGTCACCGGCGCCAGGCGCATGCCGAGGTTCTGGGTGATGCTCGCATCGATGCTGACGGCGGCGCTGTCGCCATCCTCGTCGGCGTAGCGCGGCACCAACTGCATATCCATAAAGGGCGATTTGCCCGGCTGGTCGAATTTTTGCTGCGGCACCATGGGGTCGTACCAATACAGCACTTTGCGTTCGTCTGCGGCGCCGGTTTGCTCCGCGGCCACAGCCATCTCAGGCGCCATGCTCAGCGATTGCTGGGCGAACCAGTAGCCACCGGCCGCGCCTATCCCCAATACCAACGTCGCCAACAGCGTAGTTTTTACCAGTCGAACACTCATTGGCTCACCCCTTCATAAGCGAAATGCAGGCGGGCGCTGGTCAGCGCGCGCGCTTGTTCGAAGTCGATGTGTTTCAGGCGCGCTTCGATCAGCTCGCGTCGGGCGGCGATCACGCTGGACAGTTCATTGGCGCCAGATCTATAGCCAGCCAGGGTCAGCGCGACCTTCTCTTCGGCCAGCGGCAGCAGGAGTTCCTGACTGCGGCGCAGCGCGCGATCGAAACGCTGGTACTCGGCCAGGTCGTCGGCCAATTGCTGCGCATGCTCGCGCTCGGCGGCTTCGCGTTCGGCGTGCAGTTGGCTGAGCGTGGCCTGTTTGGCGGCGATTCTGGGGTTCTGCCGCGAACCCGGAAACAGCGGCAAATCGAAGCTGAACTGCAACGAAACCATATCGCCGAAGGCCGGATCGCGCTTCTGGTAAGCCAGCTCCCAGCTCCAGTCCGATTGCTTGTCCGCCACGGCCTTGCGCACTTCGGCTTGTGCCGCCTCGGTCATGGGATCGAACAGCGCCAGTTCGGGATGGCGTTGCAGGTTGTGCTGATAGTGCTCGGCATCCACCGGCCAGTTCGGCAAGCGCCCGGACAGTGCCTCATCGGAGCGCGGGCCGATCCAGCGGCGCAGGGCCGCACGCTGTTGCGCGCGGCTTTGCAGCAACTGATCCTCGACCTCAGCGAGCAACGCCGCCTCCTGCTTGGGCGCGACGCTGTCGGCCGCCTGGCCACGCCCGCCGGCGATGCTTGCACGCACCGCCTTGGCCAGCAGATCGTTTTCCGCGTAAAGGTCTTTGAACAGGGTCAGCTTCTGCTCGACGGCGCGTGCGGCAATCCATGCCAGCGCGGTTTGCCGGCGTACCCGCAGGCGCTCGACCCGCTCCTGGGCGGCGGCGCTGAGCACGCCGGCCTCGGCAGCTTCGACCCGGGCGCGGCGTTTGGCGCGGCTGGGCACCTCCTGCATCAGCCCGATCATCTGCATGGTCATCGGCTCGCGATCCAAGCGACCACGGTTGTCGCCCTCGATCGGCAGGTTCTGCAGGCCGAGGGTCAGTTTCGGGTCGGGCAACTCGCCCGCCGGCACCGCGGCGTGTCGCGCGGCCTGCACATTGGCCGCCTGGGCCGCCAGCGAAGGCGCCTCGCGCTCGGCCAGCGTCCGCGCCTGGTCGTGGGTCAGGGCCGCAGGTGGCATGCTGACCAAAGCAGCGGCCACCGCGCCGGCCGCCAAACGGCCGGGGAAGGAAATAGAAGGGTACATACGGATGATTCCTGTCGATATCGCGCGCTATGGACGCGCAACGACCATCGAGCCGCCTGGGCTAGACGATGGAGTTCGAAACGGGACGGGAATCAGGCGCGGGGTGGGCGCCAGGGGGCGAGCGAGGGTCGGGACAGGGGTTCGGCCTGGCTATACAACGGGGCGTTGACGGCGGCCGGCAACAGCTTGAGCTTCAATCCATAGCCCTCGACCAATGGCAGGCCGGCGCTGGGGCATTTGCTCATATCCGGGCACAGCTGACCGCTGAGTTGCATTGCCGCGTCGTCGCAGCAATCGCTCGCCTGCGGCGCGTCCTGGCTCATCGGGCAAGGCTCGGCGACCAGCAGCGCGCCCGCCAGGCTCTGCAAGGGCAGAACCAGGGCCAGCAACAGCACCAGGCAGAAGCGAGGGAAGGCGTTCATGACGGGCAGTCTAGCCGCACAGCAGATGCAGAACAATTGATGGGGATCAATTGCCGAAGCGTTGCCCGGCGATGCAATGGCGCGGCGGTGCAAGGTTTGTGTGCAGTGCCTCTTATAGAGATGAATGACGTAGGGCGGGTGCAACCCGCCATGCCTTGGCTCGCCCATTGACTTGGCGGGTTTCACCCGTCCTACCGGGCTCCTCCAGCGTCAAGCATCACAGGACGCGCAAGCGCTGTTACAACTCGTCACTTGCCCATCGTGACCGACAGTCATAGCATGACCGCCGGTCACAAATCTTTCAGTACGGACTCCGATGCGCCTTCAAGATCAACTTTTCGAACAACGGGAAACCGCCATTCTCGCCGCCGCGCGCCAGCTGTTCAGAGAGCAGCCCTGGGACCGCGTGACCATCGCCGAGGTCGCCAGTGCCGCGGGCATCGGCAAAGGCACCGTCTACAAGCACTTCCCCAGCAAGGAGGCGCTTTATGCGCGGCTAGTGCTGGATTTGAGCCGCGACAATCTCGCCGAGTTGCAGACCCTGCACGCCGCGCATCCGCCGCAGCAGGCCATGCGCCTGGTGTTGCTACGGGCCTTCGAGCAGATGCTCGCCGACCCGATTCAGGCGCAGCTGTGCCAGCACTGCGACCGTCCTGAATTCCAGGAGCGCCTGGAGCCCCCCTATCGTCAGCAATTTTTCGAGCTGGAAGAGCAATTCCAATTGTTCTTCGGTCAGATGCTCAACGCCGCCCTCGACAGCCACAGCTTGAACCAAGCGGAGTGTCAGAACCTGCTCTGGGGCGTTGAGGCCTGCGTCAACGGGGTAATGGCGCGGATCGCCTCCGGCGGTTTCAGCCACTGGGCCGAATCCATTGCCCTGGACGAGTACTTTCACCGCGTGACCGATTTCATCATCGCCGGGCTGAACGCCCAGGCCGCCGCCATCCTTGCCCAACCAGACCGCCACGAGTAACCGCCCATGTTCAGTCAGCTGTCCAAACGCCCCTGGTTGATCGCCGTCGCCATTAGCCTGCTGTTGCTGTTGTGGCTGCTCAGCGGCTCCTTGTTCACCGCCAAGCAAGCCGCCAGCGCCGACCAACCGGCCGCCGAGCCGGGGCTGGCCAAGGTCGAGATCCAGTGGCTGCAGGCCAGCCCGATGCAACGCGAGCACGTGCTGCAAGGGCAGATCGAAGCCTGGCGGCGGGTCGAGTTGCGCGCCCAGATCAGCGGCAACGTGGTGCGCCTGGATCGGGACAAAGGTAGCCCGGTCGCCGCCGGCGAGCTGCTGTTGAGCCTGTCCGCGGATAACCGCCCGGCCCAGGTGGCGCGCGGCCAGGCCGATGTGCGTCAGCGCCAGGCCGAGGTCGACGCGGCGCTTCGTCTACGCGAGCGCAAGCTGATTTCCGCCAACGAATTGATCCGCCTGCAGAGCGAGCTGGCCAAGGCCAAGGCGGAGCTGGACATGGCGAGCATCGAGCTGAACAACACCAAGATCAGCGCACCCTTCGCCGGGGTCTACGACCAGCGCATGGTCGAGCTGGGCGACTTCGTGCAACCCGGCCAGAGTCTGCTGACCCTGGTGGATATCAGCCAACTCAAGGTCAGCGCGCATATTCCCCAACAGGATGTCGGTCAACTGCGTATCGGCCAGGCCGTGCACGTGCAGCTGCTCGACGGTCGCAAGATGCAAGGCGAACTACATTTCATCGCCGCCGCGGCCGACCCCGATTCGCGCAGTTTTCGCGTCGAGGTCAAGCTCGCCAACCCGGAGAGCCTGCGTTTGGCCGGCGCCAGCGCGACCCTGCGCATCCAGACCGGCGAAATGCTCGCCCAACGTATTTCTCCCGCTCTGCTCAGCCTCGACCAAAGCGGGCGCCATGGGGTCAAGTGGGTCAATGAGCAACAACGCGTGGAGTTCACCCCGGTCGAGCTGATCAGCGTCGACAGCCAGGGCGCCTGGGTCAGCGGCCTGCCGCACAAGGTCGCGTTGATCACCCTCGGCCAGGGCTTTGTCGAGCCAGGCCAAGAGGTCGCCGCGCAACTGGCCAAGGGAGACAGCTGATGCACGGTCTGATCGCCGCGGCGCTGGATCGCAGCCGCACCAGCCTGCTGCTGCTGGCCTTTCTGATCATCGGTGGCCTGGGCGCCTATATGGCCATCCCCAAGGAGGCCAATCCGGATGTCAGCATCCCGATCATCTATGTCGCGGTGACCCTCGAGGGGATCAGCCCGGAGGATGCCGAACGCCTGCTGGTGCGCCCGCTGGAACAGGAGCTGCGCAGCCTCGAAGGGGTCAAGGAGATGCGCTCCACCGCCAGCGAGGGCCGCGCCACCGTGACCCTGGAGTTCGACGCCGGCTT
Source organism: uncultured Pseudomonas sp. (assembly GCA_966211665.1). Lineage (GTDB taxonomy): Bacteria > Pseudomonadota > Gammaproteobacteria > Pseudomonadales > Pseudomonadaceae > Aquipseudomonas. Next base: position 6,047 of record CBIHQF010000048.1, read on the forward strand.
CGATGCCAAGCAGGCGCTCGCCGATGTGCGCGAAAAGGTCGATACGGCGCGCAGCACACTGCCGGACGAAGCCGACGAGCCGACCGTGCACGAGGTCAATGTGGCACTGTTCCCGGTGCTGTCGATCGGCCTTTCCGGGCCGCTCGCCGAGCAGGAGCTGGTGTATGTGGCGCGGCGCCTGAAGGACAACATCGAAGGCATCGCCGAAGTGCTCTCGGTGGAAATCGGCGGCGACCGCGAAGACCTGCTGGAGATCGTCGTCGATCCCCAGGTGCTCGACAGCTACGGCGTCGACTACACCGAGTTGTTCAACCTGGTCTCGCGCAACAACCGCCTGGTCGCCGCCGGCAGCCTGGACAGCGGCGCCGGACGCATCAGCATGAAAGTCCCCGGGGTGATCGAAAACCTCGACGACATCCTGGCCATGCCGGTCAAGGTAGTCGGCGACAGCGTGGTCACCTTCGGCGATGTCGCCACCATCCACCGCACCTTCAAGGACCCCACCGGCTACGCGCGGATCAATGGCCAGCCGGCGGTGGTGCTGGAAGTCTCCAAGCGCAGCGGCGCCAATATCATCGAGACCATCGAGCAGGTCAAAGCGCTGATGACCCAGGCCCAGCCGCTGCTGCCCGAGGGCCTCGAGGTCAGCTACATCATGGATCAGTCGCAGCAGGTCGAGGGCATGCTCGGCGACCTGCTGAACAACGTGATGACCGCCATCGTCCTGGTGCTGATTCTGGTGGTGGCGAGCATGGGCATGCGCTCGGCGCTGCTGGTCGGCCTGACCATTCCCGGCGCATTCCTGACCGGCATTCTGCTGATCTGGATGCTCGGCTTCACCCTCAACATCGTCGTGCTGTTCAGCCTGATTCTGGTCGCCGGCATGCTGGTGGACGGCGCCATCGTGGTCTCCGAGCTGGCCGACCGTTATCTGCAGCAAGGCCAGAATCCACGCCAGGCCTGGGCCAACGCGGCGACGCGAATGGCCTGGCCGGTGATCGCCTCCACCGCCACCACCCTGGTGGTGTTCCTGCCGTTGCTGTTCTGGCCCGGGGTGGTCGGCCAGTTCATGAAATACCTGCCGGCCACGGTGATCCTCTGCCTGCTCGCCTCACTGGCCATGGCCCTGGTGTTCCTGCCGGTGCTCGGCGCGGTAACCGGTGGCAAACCGCTGCCGCTACCGGACCAACCCAACCGTGGCGCCCAGGCCTACCGCACGCTGCTGGGCAAATTGCTGCGGCGTCCGGGCCTGACCCTGCTCGGCCTGCTCGCATTGATCGCGCTGATCTATACCGCCTACGGGCGCTTCAACCATGGCGTGGAGTTCTTCCCCGAGGTCGAACCGGAAAGCGCGCAAATCTGGCTGCGCGGCCGCGGCGATCTGTCGGTGCAGGAGAAGGACGCCCTGCTCAAGCAAGTGGAAAGCCGCCTGCTCGGCATGAGCGAGGTCAAGGCGCTGTACGCCCGCTCCCTGGCATTGCCGGACGGCCAGCTCGGCGTCGATGTGATCGGCACCCTGCAGTTCCAGTTCGTCGACTGGCACGAACGGCGCCCGGCCAAACGGATCCTCGCCGACATGGCCGAGCGTAGCGCGGATATCCCCGGCGTGCTGCTGGAATTCCGCGCCCAGGAGGAAGGACCGAGCGACGGCAAACCGGTCAAGTTGCAGATCAGCGGCCTGAACCCGGAAAAGACCGCACTCTGGGTCGAACAGCTGCACGAAACCATGCAGAAAATCGGCGGTTTCAAGGATATCGAAGACGACCGCGCCCTGCCCGGCATCGAGTGGCGGATCAAGGTCGATCGCGAGGCCGCCGCGCGCTTCGGCGCCGATGTGCTGAGCGTGGGCAATGCCGTGCAGATGATCACCAACGGCCTGAAGCTGGCGACTTACCGCCCGGAAGACGCCACCGACGAGGTGGATATCCGCGTGCGCCTGCCGGGCGACTGGCGCTCCCTCGATCAACTCGGCCGCCTGACCCTGAACACACCGAGCGGCCAGGTACCGCTGTCGAACTTCGTCGACCTGCAACCGGCGCCCAAGGTCGGCACCCTGCACCGCGTCGACGGCGACCGCACCATCACCCTGCAAGCCGACCTGGCCGAGGGCGCGCGCCTGGACGAACGCCTGCAAGCGCTGCGCGAAGCCATGGGCGAGCTGCCCGCGGATATCCAGCTGAAAACCGCCGGCGAAGAGGCCGATCAGCAAGAGGCCGCGACCTTCCTGGCGACGGCCTTCGGCGTGGCGATCTTCCTGATGTTCATCATCCTGGTGACCCAGTTCAACAGCCTCTACCAGGCGCTGATGGTGCTCTCGGCGATCGTCCTGTCCACCGCCGGCGTACTGATGGGATTGCTGGTCAACGGCCAGTCGTTCGGCATCGTCATGGTCGGCATGGGCCTGATCGCCCTGGCCGGTATCGTGGTGAACAACAACATCATCCTGATCGACACCTACAACCAGCTGCGTCGCCAGGGCCTGGAGCCGCACGAGGCGGCGCTGGAAACCGGCAGCCTGCGCCTGCGTCCGGTTCTGCTGACCGCGGTGACCACCGTTCTCGGCTTGATACCGATGGTGCTCGGCGTTAACGTCGACCTGCTGACCCCGAGCCTGGGCGTCGGCGCGCCTTCGACCCAATGGTGGACCCAGCTGTCCAGCGCCATCGCCGGCGGCCTGAGTTTCGCCACCGTACTGACTTTGCTGCTGACGCCCTGCCTGCTGGTACTGGGCGCGCGCTTCGAACGCCGCCCGCCGCCGCTGGAGACCTTCGACGACGACCTGCTGGACCTGCCGGAACACCTGCTCGCACCGCTGCCCAATAAGGTCGGGTTGAGCGAGTAACCATTCACGACATTTGAGGAACGCCACATGGACATACGTGACATCCCCTTCGGCACCACCGACTGGAGCCAGATCGAACCCAGCGAACATGCCGGCGATACCGGCATGGCCTACTGGCGCACCCAGGTGTTCGGTAACATTCGCGTGCGCATGGTCGAGTACACCCCCGGTTATCTGGCCGACCACTGGTGCCATAAGGGCCATATCCTGCTGTGCCTGGAAGGCGAATTGCACACCGAACTGGAAGACGGCCGGCGCTTCGTCATGACAGCCGGCATGAGCTACCAGGTCGCCGACCAGGCCGAAGCCCACCGCTCCTCGACCGACACGGGCGCACGCTTGTTTATCGTCGATTAAGACGCAAGACCTGCGACCTCGTAGGGTGGATGACGCTTTATCCATCCACCTATCAACCAATAGCGATGGTGGATGAGAAAGGCGTCAGCTACGCGCCCCGATCCACCAGCAGCCCTGCGGGCTGCAATCGCCGCGGGGGCGCGCCTCCTACAGGAGCACCGCGCGACTCGTAGCCTGGATGAAATCCGGGAAGCCCTCGACCCAGCCACCGCACTCATCAAACCATCTGCAAATGCCGCTTGCCCGCCGGCGGTGGGTAGGCCGCGTCGATTATCGCCAGGTCCTCGGCGCTCAGCTGTAAACCCGCCGCTTCGGCGTTCAGGCGCACATGCGCGGGGTCGACCGCCTTGGGGATGGCGATCACGCCGGACTGACGCAAGGCCCAGGCCAGGGCGACCTGGGCCGGGGTGACGGCATGCCGCTCGGCCACCTCGCGCAGCGCCGGGCTGCGCAGCAATTGCCCGCCCTGGCCCAACGGACAATAAGCCATCAGCGGCATACCCTGGCGTTGCTGCCAGGGCAGCAGGTCGAACTCGATACCCCGCGCCTCCGGGTTATACAGCACTTGATTGGTCGCGCAGGCCGGTTCGTTCAGCTCCTGCATATCCGCCAGATCGAAATTGGACACGCCCCAGCGCTTGATCTTGCCTTGCTCGCGCAGGCGCTCGAAGGCTTCGACGGTTTCCGCGAGCGGATACTGGCCGCGCCAGTGCAGCAGGTAGAGGTCGATGACCTCGGTCTGCAAGCGCTGCAAACTGCGCTCGCAAGCGGCGGCCACCCCGCTGCGGCTGGCGTTATGCGGGTAGACCTTGCTGACCAGAAACACGCTGTCGCGCTGCCCGGCGATCGCCTCGCCCACCACCACCTCGGCGCCGCCCTCGCCGTACATTTCCGCGGTATCGATCAGCGTCAGACCGAGTTCGATGCCCAGGCGCAACGCCGCCACTTCCGCGCGGCGCTGCGCGGCATCCTCGCCCATGCGCCAGGTACCCTGGCCGATACGCGGCACCTGGGCGCCCGCTAATTCGATGCGGTTCATGCTTTGCCGCACTCCTCGTCCGCATAGCAGGCTGTTTAAAAACGTAGGCGAGGCAGCCGAGGCTAGGCAAAAACAGGCGAAAAAGCGGAGTTTACATGCTGTAAATGAGCATTTTGAGCCTGTTTTTAACGACGCATCGGCAACGCAGGTAGTTTTTAAACAGCCTGATAGGGGTTATAGCTGCCGAACGACCACAGATGGCCTTCCGGGTCATGGCAGCTGAAACCGCGACCGCCGTAATCCTCGTCCTTGATATCGATGACGATCCAGGCGCCACCTGCCTTGGCCCTGGCGTAGAGCGCATCGGCGTCATCGACCAGCACATAGAGGCTCTGGGTGCAGCCGCCGACCTGATCCGGCTGGCGCATCAGCCGCCCGTATTCGGACTCGACCGCCGAGCCGAGCATCAGCATGTTCTTGCCTTTACCGAAGAGCAGTTGGGCATGGGCGATCCCGCCCTGCTCGCCCGGCACTACGAGATGGCGCTCGAAACCAAAGGTCTTGCACAGCCAGTCGATGGCCGCGGGCGCATCGCGGTAACGCAGGCAAGGAATCAGTTTGGCACCGGTATCAACGCTCATAACCACCTCCCGTTCGGACTTCGTCATATCCGTGGCCCAGCCATTGCAACAGACAACAACCATGGCCGAATGGATCGCTCAAGCCGACCGAACGGCCCCACGCTTCGGTATTGACGGCCCCCTGCTGGCACGCGCCGGCCGCCAGTGCGCGGGCCAGGGCGGCGTCGAGATCCTCGACCAGGAGATCCAGATGCACCGGCGTCCAATGACGCTGGTAACTGCGCGGCTGCGGGCTGTTGGCGAAAGGCGCGGTGCCTTGCGCCTTCTCCAGCAGATAGAGCGGCGAGGAGGCGCCGAGCAATTCGACCACGGTGCCGCCAAACAGATGCCGCCCCTCTCGCAGGCCGAAGGCGCGGGTATAGAACGCCAACGCCGTCGGCAGATCCGGCACATCGATATTCACCAGCAACTGCATCAAGCCCGATCCTGCTCGGCGCTGAGCAACAGCAACAGCGACACCGGCTGTTCGCTCTGCGGGTGCAGCGGCTCCTGCAACCATTGCAGGCGCCAGCCGGTTTGCCGCAGCAGGGTCAGCCAGGATTCGAGGGTACGGAAAAACCAGGGCATGGCCTGACTGAAGCCCTCGCCAAAACCGGCGAAGCTTTCCACCCGCCAGCCATCGCGGTAACCCGAAGCGCCACCGGCGCGCCAAGGATGCAGGGTCTGGATCAACAAGCGGCCACCGGATTCGAGCAGCCCATGCAGCGCCTCCAGGGTCGGTGCCAGCGGCTCTTCGAGCAGGGCGAAATTGCATACCAGCACATCGAAACGGCCGAGCTGCGCCGCCTGGCTGGCCAGCTCGCCGTAACCGCACACCCGATAGTGGGTGCGTTCGTGGCTCAACGCCTGCGCCCTGTCGATCAAGGGCACCGAGGCATCGACGCCAACCGACTCGATGCCCTGCTCGGCCAGACCGCGGCATAACCAGCCTTCGCCGCAACCGATATCCAGCACCCGTTTGGGCGCCAAAGCCACCACCGCCTGCACGATGGCCGCATCGGTGACCAGGCGCCGGCTTTCGATACGCCGCTCGCGCACCGCTGCCGTCCAGGCATCGGCATTCGCTTGCCAACTGAGTTTGAGTTGTTCGTGGTGATCGCGTTGCATAGCTGCCATGCCATCCGTCGCCCATCGATGGAATGATTCTAAGCCGGTAAATATTTTTGTGTCCGCTTCACGTCATGTTATTTGGCGCTACTAAGCTTTTAGCAAGCGGCTTTTAGCCCGCGAAACGTAGCGCCACATGGAACCTAGTGGAAAACCATTTGCTCTACCGTTTGTCGGTTATGCACGACATTTCCAAGCTCAACGAACAGGGAGACCTTTTTGCTAACGGATGCGGCCGACACGAAGTCGGTAACCAATAGCCAGACCGCCATGCCGACGCCACCGCGCAAGCGACGAAGCGGGCTACGCCTGGCAATACGCCTGACCCTGCTGGCCCTGTTGATCGCCGGCGGCCTGTTGGTCGTCAATGAAATGCGCACCTCGCACCTGCAGGCTTACGAACTCAGCCGCTACGCGAAAAGCCTCACCTATAGCGTCGAACCCGGGCCCAGCCCGGCGATCGTCTATCCCAAGGAAGGGCCTTTCGATAAGCGCCTGGGTTATACCCATATCCCGCTGATGCTCGAACGCCTGGAACAACGCGGTTTCGGCGTGCAACGCCAGGCTCGCTTCTCGCCCGCCCTGCTCGACTATGCCGAGCGCGGCTTCTTCGCGCCCTATCCGGAAAAACCCCAGGCCGGCCTGCGCATCGCCGATTGCCGCGGCACGCCGTTTTACGAGTTCCGCTACCCGAGCCGGCGTTACCCCAGCTTCGCCGCCATCCCGCCGCTGATCACCAACAGCCTGCTGTTTATCGAGAACCGCCATCTGCTCGACCCCGAGCAGCCGCACGCCAACCCCGCGGTGGACTGGCCGCGTTTCTTCATGGCGGCCATCTCGCAGGTCGGCAAGATGATGGAAATGCAGGATGACTCCGCGGGCGGCAGCACCCTGGCCACCCAGTTGGAGAAATACCGCCACTCGCCGGACGGCCTGACCCTCTCGGCGATGGAAAAACTGCGGCAGATGATCTCCGCCAGCGTGCGTACCTACCAGTACGGCCCGCTGACCATGCCAGCCCGGGAAAATATCGTGCGCGACTACCTCAACAGCGTG
>CBIHQF010000049.1:0-12676 GCA_966211665.1 uncultured Pseudomonas sp.
AGGGAAGTTGAGCGCAGCGAAACCCGGATGCCGGGCGCGCTTTCTCTTTGGTTACTTTCTCTATTCGCGCGAGCAAAGAGAAAGTGACTCGGCGTAAGGCCGAAACCAATAGTAGCAGTCAAAGAACGTGCGGCGGGCGTTGGGAAAAGATGGGTATCGCTACGCTTAACCCATCCATCCTATGAGGGATTAGGAGGCATTCCCGGACGTTCCGAGCTCAACGGCCACACCCTTGAATCGACTGAAGTAGAACGTTCGATCAAATGGGCTCACGATGGCCAAAGCGTCTTCTCTCGTTGGTAGTTCGAATAGCTGCGATGGTTTCGCTCCGTCGGAAACTAGAAGCAGCCAGTTCTTCTTGACACGTTGGGCGTACTTGGGAAGAAGAGCAGCCTTCTTGTCTACTCCTGCTTGAAGAATCTGATTGGTCATCGGAGCGACCCACCCAGCGCTTGGTGAAGACCAGTGCGCCATGCTGGCTTCCGGGACGCCCAGCATGTGGACGTAATTGATGACTTCTGGAAGTGTCTCCGTGACGTAGTCCGGCTTCCACTGAACGTGTTGTCCAGGTACAAGCGCCTGGGCTTGAACGAAGGTTGCCAACCGTGATGCTGTTTCCTCTCTGTTTACTTTCCGGAGGTCTCTGCTTAGGGAGAAAAGAACGGATACGTGTGCATGTTGAGCTCCAGATATGCGGTAGAGCTGACTCGCTTGGGCGACGATTTGCTGCGTCAATGACTCTCGGCCTTGAAGAGAGCCACTAGCTTCTCGTTGGTTCTGGAACAGCTCGGTTATCTCGATACCAACAAGTTCGTCATCAACGCGAATGATCACGTCGGGTGCCTCATTGTTGGCATCAACGATTTCGGCTTCAATCTGTGCTACCGCCAAGAATTGCTCCAGCAGGAAGCGCTCGAATTGTTTCTTCCTATGCGGTGAACTCATGAGCATGACGCCTAACGCTTATTACAACGCCCCAAACACCTTCTTAGCCAAGCTGGTAGCCGCCCCAGCCGGGTTCTGCCTCAAGCTGGCCTCCTGCTTGGCAATCATCTCGAACAACCCATCCAGCGCCTGTTCGGTCACGTAGTTTTCGACACTGGCGCTTTTTGCGTCTATCACGCCAAAGGCAGCGGCTTGGCCGGCGAAGGCGTTGTATTGCTTGGCCAGGCCGACCTGGTCGGTGGCTTGTTTGACGATGGGCAGGAACTGCGCGCGCAGTTGTTCGCGGCTGGTTTTGTTCAGGTACTGGGTGGCCGAGTCCTGGGGGCCGCTGAGGATGCTTTTGGCGTCCTGTACGGTCATTTTCTTTACCGAGTCCACCAGCAGCGCCTGGGCTTGCGGCACCGCGGCTTCGGCGGCTTTGTTCATGCTGGCTTCGAGTTGTTCGACTTCGGCGCCCATGCCCATCATTTTCATGGTGCGCGCGGCTTGGCCGAGTTTGCCCGGCAGTTCGATGCGTACGTCCGGGTTGTTGCTGAAGCCGCCGGGTTTGCCCAGTTGCTGTACGGCAACCTGGGCGCCTTGGATCAAGGCGTCCTTCAGGCCGCCGCTGGCGTCTTTCTGCGTCAGGTCGGCGAGCGACAGGGCGAAGGCGCTGCTGGAGAGAACCAGGGCGGCGGCGAGGATGGCGATACGGCGCATGGGGTAGTTCCTTGGGTGAGTATGCCGTGAGCTTAGCGGAGCGGGAGGAGGGCAGTAAAAGGCATTTTTCAGTTGGGGGCTGTTGGTGCGTGTTGAGTCGAATGGCGCAGCCCCTCACCCTAGCCCCGGCTTTGGCGTCCTGCGTCGCCCTACCTCCTGCGTCCTTGCAGTCGTCCCCCCGGAGGGGCGAGGGGACTGAGCGGTGGATGGTCTGCAATATGTGGCGGGAGGAGATTCCGCGGCTGGCACGCGACCGCGGATAGCCGCTTCAGCGGCCTCAACCTGTTACGGTGGTTGCGTGGATGGCCGCTGGCTTTGTTGCTGCGGCCGTTCCCTGTGGCGCGTTGTGTGGCCGCAGTAAACCCATGCATTTAGGGAGGCTGCCGTATGCCGTTGAACCAGCCCTTGAACAATGGCGTGCAACTGATCGCCTATCCGAACCGGATCGGCGCGAATCTGCGCGATCTGGCCGATTTCATCGAACACAAGCTCGCCAGCGCGGTTGCCGGTGTGCATATCCTGCCGCCGTTTCCGTCGAATGCCGACGGCGGCTTTTCGCCCCTGACTCACAAACGTATCGATCCCTCGTATGGCGACTGGGCCGATATCGAGCGCTTGGCGGTGCGGCACGATCTCTGCCTGGATCTGGTGCTCAATCACCTGGCCGATGATTCGCCGGAGTTTCAGGATTATCTGCAAAAGGGCAAAGCCTCGCCCTGGGCCGGCTTGTTCGTCGATGTCGACAGCCTCGGCGAGATCGGCCCGGACGATCTGGCGAAGATCCATATCCGCAAGGAGAAGGAGCCTTTCCGCGAAGTCGTCTTCGCCGACGGCAGCCGTGGGCGGGTGTGGTGCACCTTCACCGAGCGGCAGATCGATCTGAATTACGACTCGCCGGCGACCTACGCGATGATGGCCGAAACCATCGCCTTTCTCGCCGCGCGCGGGGTCAGGCTGCTGCGTCTGGATGCCTTCGGCTACACCACCAAGAAGCTTGGCACCAGTTGCTTTCTGGTCGAGCCGCAGGTCTGGCGGATTCTCGATTGGTTCAAGACCACGGCTGCCGCGCACGGCATCGAGCTGCTGCCCGAGGTGCACGATCACCCGAGCTGGCAGCAGGCGATTTCCGCGCGCGGCATGTGGTCCTACGCCTTCGCGCTGCCACCGCTGTTGCTTTATACGCTGCTGGACGGCAACAGCCATTACCTCAAGGCCTGGCTGCGCATGTGCCCGCACAACCAGGTCACGGTGCTCGACACCCATGACGGCATCTGCATCCCGGATGTGGAGGACCTGCTGCCGCGCCATCATATCGAGGCGATCATCCGCAACGTTTCGGAGCGCAGCGCCGACCCTATCCTGCGTCGCTCGGCCGCCAACGTGCACAGCGTCGGCGCCATCTATCAACTCACCTGTACCTTTTTCGATGCGCTGCACGGCAACGAGGATGCCTATATCGCCGCGCGGGCGATCCAGTTCTTCACCCCCGGGATTCCCCAGGTGTATTACGTCGGCTTGCTGGCCGGCAGCAATGACTACGAGCTGCTGGAACGCACCGGCGAGGCCCGCGAGATCAACCGTCACTTCTATTCGGTGGAGGAGGCCGAACTGGCCCTGCAAACCCCGGTGGTGCAGCGCCTGTTATGGCTGATGGAATTTCGCTCGAAGCATCCGGCCTTTGCCGGCGCGTTCGAGTTGCATCATTCGAACGACTCCAGCGTGTCGATGGGCTGGCGTTGCGGCGCGCACCGCTGTCATTTGTTCGTCGACCTGAATTTCCGCACGGCGACCCTCACCTATAGCGACCCCGATGGCGGTGAGATCTGCCGCCGTTGTTGAAATGGCCGAGGCAAATCGCGGCTTTTACGTTATGCCAGGCGAAATCTGCTCTAGGCTTGGCGTACCACTATTTATTGGATACATGCCAGGGAGGCGATTTGAAAGAACTGCGATATGGGCTAATCGCCTGCTGGCTCGTTGCTGTTAAGCTCCGGCCCATTCCGTAACGCAAACCCGGGTTGGCCGAGGGCCGAAGATGGCACCAGCACCAGTAGTTGAACCGCTCCGTCCGCTTAACGCGCTTGCCAATTCACGTAAACCACTGCTGTTTATCTCCGCCTTGCTCTTGGTGCTGTTTATCGTCGCCAGCGTGGTGCTGGTGCAGATTGCCCTGCGGCAAAATACCCAGGCTGCGGAGCGAGCGCTGTTCTATGTGGAGAAGGCCACGCAAGCCCGGCAGAAGTCGATTCTCGCCACGGTCAGCGACTATGCGTTCTGGGGCGAGGCCTATCGCAACCTGCATGCCCGGATCGATCACGAGTGGGCCTATACGCGGCAGAATCTGGGCCCCAGCATCTTTCCCGATTTCGGCTACGAGGGCGTATTCGTCGTCGACCCCGCCGGCCGGACTTCCTATGCGATGGTGGACGGCCAGTTGCTGGCGATCGAGGCGCGGCATTGGCTCAAGCAGAATATCGACGCGCTGCTCGAACAGGCGCGCGAGCAAGCCGAGGACGAAGAGCCGGTCGTCGGCTTTCTGCAGGTGGCCGGTCAGCCGGCGCTGGTCGCCGCCGCCGGCTTCACCACCGGTGGCGACCCTCTGATAGAAGAGGTGCCGGGGGAGACATCGGTACTGCTGTTCGTCGATCTGCTCGGCCCGCAGAAACTCCCCGCGCTCGGCCGCGATTTCGGCGTCGACAACTTGCGCGTCGCTGACCAGTCCGGACGGCAGGGGCTGTCGATATTGCCCTTGACCACCCTGAGCGGCGAGCCGCTGTCGTTGCGTTGGGATCCACCCCAGCCGGGCGATCAACTGCTTTATCTGATTTTGCCGCTGCTGGCGTTTGCGGGAGCGATAGTGGCGGTGATCACCTGGTTGATCCTGCGCCGGGCCATGGCCGCCGCTCGCGAGATGGACGTCAGCTATGCCTCGTTGTACGAGAGCCAACTGGCCCTGGCGGCCAGCGAGGCGCGTTTTCGCGATGTCGCCGAGTCGGCCTCGGATTGGATCTGGGAAACCAACGGCGAACTGCGCCTGATCTATCTGTCCGCGCGCTTCCAGACGGTCACCGGGCACCCCGAAAGTGCCTGGCTGGGTCGTCCGCTGAGCGACCTGATGCAATGCTCGGCGGGTTTGCTCAACTGGCTGGACAAGCGCAACGGTCGCGCCCCCGCCAAGGGCAGCCTGCAATGCCAATACCTGGCGGCCGATGGCGGCCAGCGTACTTGCCGCCTTTCCCTGCGCGCCATCGACGACGCCGTCGGCGGCTACCGCGGTACGGTCAGCGACATCACCGAAGAGGTCCAGGCGCGGGCGCGTATCGAGCATCTGTCGTTGCACGACGCGCTCACCGGTTTGCCCAATCGCAATCGCATGCAGGAGTTCCTCGAGGGCAAGCTCCGGGGCATGCCGACGGTCGACAAACCCTTGGTCATGCTGAGTATCGATCTCGACCGCTTCAAGCCGGTCAACGATTCGTTCGGCCATGAAATCGGCGACCTGGTGTTGAACGAAGTCTCCGAGCGCTTGCGTTATGTGCTGCGCGAAGGCGATTTGGTCGCCCGCCTGGGCGGCGACGAGTTCATCCTGATCGTCAGCGGCATCTCCACCCAGGAGGAAGTCGAGCGGCTCTGCGAACGGCTGATCACAGGCATCGAACAGCCCTTCGAGATCGACAACCACAGCATCTTTATCGGCGCCAGCATCGGCGTGGCCATGGCGCCCGCCGACGCCTCGCAGGCCGAAGAGCTGCTGCGCTACGCCGATATAGCCCTGTACGAGGCCAAGGAGGCCGGGCGCAATACCTGGTGTTTTTACGCCAGCGACATGAACGAGCGGGTGATCGAGCGGCGCCAGCTGGAAAACGACTTGCGCCAGGCCTTGAAGAACGACGAGCTGCGCCTGCTGTTGCAACCGCGCTACAGCGTCAGCAGCCAGCGCATAGTCGCGGCTGAAGCCCTGGTGCGCTGGCAGCACCCGCAACGGGGATTGCTGAGCCCGGATACCTTCGTCGGCATCGCCGAAACCACGGGGTTGATCGTGCCCCTGAGTTCATGGGTACTGCGTAACGCCTGCATGGAAGCCATGAGCTGGGGCGAGGCGCTGATCGTCTCGGTCAATCTGTCGCCGGTGGAGTTCCAACGCGGGCACCTGGTCGCGCGGGTGCAAAGCGCCCTCGAGGAAAGCGGCCTGCCGCCGGGGCGGCTGGAGCTGGAGCTCACCGAGAGCGTCATGCTCGAGGACGCGCCGGGCGCGCTGGTGCTGATGCACGAGCTCAAACGGATCGGCGTGCGGCTATCGATGGACGACTTCGGCACCGGTTATTCCTCGTTGAGCTACCTGCGCAAATTCCCCTTCGACGGGCTGAAGATCGACCGCAGCTTTATGGCCGACCTGGGCGGTTCGGAAGACAGCCAGGCGATCATCAAGGCGATCATCGGCCTGGGCCGCGCGCTGTCCCTGACCGTGACCGCCGAGGGCGTGGAATCCCAGGCGCAACTCGACGTATTGCGCCAGTACGATTGCGAGGAAGTGCAGGGCTACTTCCTCGACCGGCCGATGACGCCCGCGGCGCTGCGGTTGTTGTTGTAGTCGACGGCCGGGGAGTAGGTGTAGGAGCCAGCTTGCTGGCGATCAGCCGTAGGTCGGGTTGCCCAAATCCGCATAACGCCCTTGTCGGGTTACGCGGCTGCCGAGGGTGATGTCGTTGCTCGAACCGCGATAGTCGCCGCTAACCCGACCTACTCAACTGTGTTCCTGCTAGGCGTTCAGACGCTGCAGCTCGCGGCGCACCATCTGCGCATAGGCCGGGGGCTTGAGGGCGTACAGCTCACTCGCTACCCAGCTTAGCCAGCCTCCGCCCAACTCGGCTTTGGCCGTTAGCAGGCGGCGGGCTTCGGCCTCGGCGCGGGCCTGGTTGGCCTGGTGGAATTCGGCGCGCGATGGCTTGGCGGTTTTATCGTTGCTTGGGTCCATGGTCGATCCACCGGGAGGTTTTGTTCATCATCAATCGCGGCCAAGGCCGCTCCTACGGGATGCGTGGGCTCTTGTAGCCCGGATGCAATCCGGGAAAGAAGGTGCGGCCGATAACGCTCCTCGGATTGCGCTTAGGCTTATTCGGGCTACGGCGGGCTAAACCGGCTCGGCCACGTCCTCGTTTCTATCCATGGCCACCTGGCGGATCGACAGGCGTATTTCCGCGGGCAACACGCGCTTGGCCGCGCCTTCGGCCAATTCATTGAGTGCCGGATGGTGACTGAGCTTGCCGGCCGTATCCTGGCGTAGCACGCCCTGGTCGAGCAGGCTTTGGATAAAGTGGCGGAACAGGCTCTTGTCGAAGAATTCCGGGGCGTTGAGGCCATGCAGGATCGACAGGCGCTGAGCCATCACGGTACAGAGGTCTTCCAACTCTTCGGCGCTGATCGCGTTCTGCCCGGCGTTGAGCAGCAGCGCGGTGGCCATGTAGAAGCGTTGCAGGGTCTGCACGATGGCGCGGGCCAGCAGGGTCAGCAGGACGAATTCGCGCGAGCTCGGTGCCGGGCGCACATAGACATCGCCCTCGGTCTTCAGCAGGCCCTGTTCGACGAACGCCGCCAGCCATTGATCGATCACGCCGTCGAGCTCGTCCAGATCCCAACGGATGAACAGTTCCGACTGCAAATAGGGATAGAGCGCGCGGGTGAAGCGCAGGATCTGCTCGCGACTCATCCGCGCGCTGCTCTGGAAGAAGCTTGCGAGCAACGCCGGCAGGGCGAAGATATGCAGTACGTTGTTGCGGTAGTAGGTCATCAGGACGGCGTTCTGCTCGTCCAGATAGAGAATCCTGCCCAGGGCGTCGCTCTGCTCGGCGAGCAGGTTCATCTTCTGCACGTATTCGATCAGCGCCTGGCCGTTGCCTTCCGGCAGGGTGGTGTGGGGCGAATAGGGCACCTTGCGTAACAGCGCCAGGTACAGGTCGAGCACCCGCGCCAGGGCGCGCTCGTCGAGGGCCAGCTTGCTGGTGGAGAGCAGCGCCAACGCCACCAGATTGACCGGATTGATCGCCGCCGCTTCGTTCAGATGCCGGGCGACCCGGGTGCCGAGGCGGTTGGTCGCGCTGTTCAGCCAATCCGGGCGGAACTGCTTGCCGTAATCCTGAGTGCGCCAGTCCGGCTGCTCCTGGTCGAGGAACTCGGCGAGCTTGATCGGCTCGCCGAAATTCACCCAGACATGGCCGAAGCGCTGTTTGAGCGCGCCTATGACCTTGAAGATGTCGAAGATCGACTCCTTCTTCTTACTCGCGCCGCGCAGTTCGCCGAGATAGGTGCGGCCTTCCAGCACCCGCTCGTAGCCGATATACACCGGCACGAACACCACCGGCAGGCGATTGCTGCGCAAAAAGCTGCGCAGGGTGATCGCCAGCATGCCGGTTTTCGGTTGCAGCATGCGCCCGGTGCGCGAACGCCCGCCTTCGACGAAGTACTCGACCGGGAAGCCCTTGCTGAACAGGGTGTGCAGGTATTCGTTGAACACCGCGGTGTACAGCGGGTTGCCCTTGAAGGTGCGGCGCATGAAGAAGGCGCCTCCCCGTCTCAAAAGGCCGCCGATCACCGGCATATTGAGGTTGATCCCTGCGGCGATATGCGGCGGGGTCAGGCCGTTGCGGAACAATAGGTAGGACAGCAGCAGGTAGTCGATATGGCTGCGGTGGCAGGGCACGTAGATCACTTCATGGCCCTGGGCGACATCCTGCACGCCTTCGATATGGTTGACCTTGATGCCGTCGTAAATCTTGTTCCAGAACCAGCTCAGCACCAATTCGAGGAAGCGGATCGCGGTGTAGGCGTAGTCCGAGGCGATTTCGTTGCCGTAGTGCAGCGCCTGGCTTTCGGCTTTTTCCAGGGTGATGTTCTCGCGCTCGGCTTCGTCGAGGATCGCCTGGCGCACCTGGGGGCCATGCACCAGGCCCTTGACCAGGTTGCGCCGGTGCGACACGTCCGGGCCGATGACCGCGGCCTTCTGGTTGCGAAAGTGCACGCGCAGCATGCGCTGGACCATACGCAGGGTGCGCTCGTGGCCTTTGTCCTGCTCGACCAGGGTGCGCAGGTGGATCGGTGTGGAGAACTGCACGCGGGTCTTGCGGCCCAGGATCAGAATGCTGACCAGCCGGCGCAGGCGCCCGGTGACCGCCCAGCTGTCGGCGAACAGCAGCTTCCAGGGGCTGGTTTCGCGGTCCGGCGACTGGCCCCAGAACACGCTGACCGGGATGATTTGCGCATCGTCGACCGCATGCTGGCCGAGCGCGCCGATCAGGCGCTGCAGGGTCGGCGAAGACCCGCGTTTGTCCTGGCGGCCGAGCCAGTCCGGCTCCGGCGTCAGGTAGAAGAAGGCCGCGGGTTCCAGCAGATCGCCCACCGCCACCGGCAGCACCGGGCGCGGCAGTCCGGCCTTGCGGCACTCGGCATCGACCACCGCCAGGTCGCTCAGCGACGGCAGCTGCAGCACGTAGAACACCGGCTTGCTGCGGTCGAGCTTAAGGGTGAAGGCGGACTGGTTGATGGTTTCCGAGCGCACCCAGAGATAGAGCAGGCGGTGCAGGGTGCCGAAAATAAGGCGGCGTAATGGGGATCGGGTCATACGGAATCTGCGGGCTTGAAAAACGAGCGATTGCTCGGGGCGGCTAGTGTGCCGGATAGGCCGGCCGTCGGCAAAAACTTGTAACTGCTCGCTGCGTAGGTTGGTGCTGAGCTTGCGAAGCCCAACAGGGAGTGCGCAGCACTCCGCCCGGCGGCAGCGTTTGGCTCTCGAATGCTGTGTTGGGCTTCGCAAAGCTCAGCCCAACCTACGACTGCCCAGCGTCCTTGGCACTCGCCCGGCGGCAGCGTTTGGTTCTCGATCGCTATGTTGGGCTTCGCAAAGCTCGGCCCAACCTACGACTGAGGTTCCGCCTAACCCAACACCGCGATCACCACCGTACTTACGATGGCCATATGACCCACCGGTTCTTGGCTTGCACTGCCCGCCCGCAACTCCTTATAGTCCGCCAGCACTTTCAAAGCCCGGCTTGCGCCTGCATGGGTGCAAGCAGGGCCTGTTACCGCAATGGTGAGAGGCCATGATCGAGATAAAGAATCTAACCAAGCGTTTCGCGCAGCACACTGTCGTGGAAGACCTGTCGTTCAGCGTCCAACCCGGCGAAGTGCTGGGCTTTCTCGGCCCCAACGGCGCCGGCAAATCCACCACCATGAAGATGTTGACCGGCTTTCTCGCGCCGACCTCCGGCACTGCGCGAATTCTCGGTTTCGATATCCAGCGCCAGACGCTCAAGGCCCAGCGGCAGATCGGTTACCTGCCCGAAGGCGCGCCTTGCTATGGCGACATGACGGTGCGCGGTTTTCTCGAATTCATCGCCGAGGTGCGCGGCTTCAAGGGCGCCGAGAAACGCGAGCGGGTGGCCAGGGCGGTGGCCCAGGTCGAGCTGGACAAGGTGCTCGAACAATCCATCGAGACGCTCTCGAAAGGCTTCAAGCGCCGCGTCGGTCTGGCCCAGGCGATTCTCCACGACCCCAAGGTGCTGATTCTCGACGAACCCACCGACGGCCTCGATCCGAACCAGAAGCATCAGGTGCGCAAACTGATCCAGGGCCTGGCCTACGACAAGATCGTGATCATTTCCACCCATATTCTCGAAGAGGTTTCCGCGGTCTGTACCCGCGCGGTGGTGATCGCCGGCGGCAAGCTGCTCGCCGATGGCACGCCCTTGGAGCTGGAAAGCCGCTCGCGTTACCACCAGGCCGTAACCCTGGTGGCCGAAGAGCCGATCGATCGCGCGGCACTGGCCGCCTTGCCGGGTGTCGCAGGCGTGGAGGAGAACGCGCTGGAACACAGCCTGAGCGTGCTGGCCAAACCGGGCGAGGTGATCTTCCCGCAGGTCAATGGCTTGATCGCCCAGCGCGGCTGGAAGGTCAAAGAATTGAATGTCGAGCGCGGTCGGCTGGATGAAGTGTTCCGCAGCCTGACCCGTGGGGAGGTGGTATGAGTCAGTTACCGGTGATTTTCAAACGCGAGCTGGCGAGCTACTTCGCCACGCCGCTGGCCTATGTGTTCATCGTGATTTTCCTGGTGCTGTCCGGGGTCTTCACCTTCTACCTGGGCGGTTTCTTCGAGAGCGGTCAGGCCGACCTGGCGCCGTTCTTCAATTTTCACCCCTGGCTCTATCTGTTCCTGGTGCCGGCGATCGCCATGCGCCTGTGGGCCGAGGAGCGCAAGTCCGGCACCATCGAGTTGCTGATGACCCTGCCGATCACCCGTTTCGACGCGGTCACCGGCAAGTTCCTCGCCGCCTGGGCCTTCGCCGGCCTGGCGCTGCTGCTGACTTTTCCGATGATCGTCACCGTCAACTACCTGGGCGATCCGGATAACGGCGCCATCGTCACCGGTTATATCGGCAGCTGGTTGCTGGCCGGCGCTTACCTGGCGATCGGCTCGTGCATGTCGGCCCTGGCGAAGAACCAGGTGATCGCCTTTATCCTCGCGGTCAGCGTGTGCTTCCTGTTTATCGTCAGCGGCTTCCCCATGGTGCTCGACGGATTCAGCGGCTGGGCGCCGCAATGGCTGGTCGATGCCGTGGCCTCGCTGAGTTTCCTGACCCGTTTCGAGGCGATCAGCAAGGGCGTGATCGATTTGCGCGACCTGCTGTATTTCCTCACCCTGATCGCCGCCTGGTTGGCCGCGACCGCGGTGGTCATCGATCTGAAGAAAGCCGACTGAGGATGCCCATGAAAAAGCTGATGGTTTCCAGCGCCGGGCTCGTACTGATCGCCCTGGCGTTTCTCGCCTTCAACCTGTTCTCCAGCCTGAGCCTCAGCGGCGCGCGGCTGGATATGACCGAGCAGAAGCTCTTCACCATCTCCGCAGGCACCGAGCAGATCTTGGCCAGCCTGGAGGAACCGATGGAGTTGCACTTCTTCTACTCCGACACCCTCGCCAAGGACTTGCCGGCGCTGCGCAACTACGCCAGGCGCGTCGAGGAGATGCTCAAGGCCTATCAGCGCGAGGCTGGCGACAAGCTCAAGCTGAAGATCATCGACCCCGAGCCGTTTTCCGAGGAAGAAGACAAGGCCGCCGAGTTCGGCCTGCAGGGCATCCCGTTGCAGCAGGGCGGCGATTCGCTCTACTTCGGGCTGGCCGGCAAGAATGCCGCCGGCGATGTGCAGGTGATCCCGTTCTTCGCCCTGGACCAGGAGGAGTTCCTCGAATACGAACTCAGCCGCCTGATCCAGAACCTGGCGAAACCGCAGCGTCCGGTGGTCGGGGTGCTGTCCGGCCTGCAGATCAATGGCGGCTTCGACATGGCCATGCGCCAGCCGACGCCGCCGTGGATGCTGATCGAGGAAGTGCGCCAGCTGTTCCAGATCGAAAGCCTGAAGAGCGATATCGACCAGATCCCCGAAAACGTCTCGGTGTTGCTGCTGATCCATCCCAAGCAGCTGCCGCAGCAGACGCTCTACGCCATCGACCAGTTCGTCCTGCGCGGCGGCAAGTTGCTGGCCTTCGTCGACCCGTTCAGCGAGGCCGATACCCAGGCCGATATGCCTGGTGAGCCGGTGATCGATAAATCCTCCAACCTCGAGCCGCTGTTCAAGACCTGGGGCCTGCGCATGCTGCCGGACCAGGTACTGGGCGACGGTTCCTACGCCATGGCGGTGAGCATGGGCCAAGGCCAGCGCGCGGTGCGTCACGCCGCCTGGTTGAGCCTGCCGAAGCAGGCGCTGGACCAGGACGACATCGCCACCGCCGCGCTGGAAACCCTGACCGTGGCCACCGCCGGTATCCTCGAACCACTGGAAGGCGCGAAGACCCGTTTCGTGCCGCTGATCCAGAGCTCGCAGTACGCCATGCCCTTCGATGTTAAGCGCTTCGGCATGCTGACCAATCCGGAGGAATTGATCCGCGAACTCGAGCCCACCGGCGAGCGCTACACCATCGCCGCGCGGGTCAGCGGGCCGGCGCAGTCGGCCTATCCGGAAGGCATCGAGGGGCAGAAGGACGGCC
>CBIHQF010000050.1:0-12557 GCA_966211665.1 uncultured Pseudomonas sp.
TCTGGATTGCGGCTTCCTCGAACCCGATCTTTTCACTCATCTGAATGTAAGAGATGCACTCGGGTGAGGAGAGAAAGTTTTTGACTGTGAAGATTCCGGCGCCGAATTCTACTTTTTGCATACAGGGCTCATAAGCAGGGACAGGAAGGTGCGGTTTCAGTTGGCCTCAGGAGTTTTTTCCGGCCGCCCGCGAATTATCGTGGTTTGTTTCTTATTATTCTCTAATCCGACCATCAGCGTTGGATGATCCATTCTCGTCGGCCACCCTTGGCATCTTCGTCACGTATTAGCAGTTTCGGCTGCCATGTGGTGCCGGGGCATTTGGATCAATGGCTGAAAAGGCTAGCTAACCGCGTTGCGGTCATGGGGGAAGCGCAGCTTGACGGGAGAGAGGAAAGCGGAGGCGGGTGCCTCCGCTGGAGCGCACTTCAGTGGTTGGCGGCTTCGGCGACGATGCGGTCGAAGCTGCCATCGGCTTTCATCTGTGCGATGGCGGCATTGAATTTGCCCAGCAGGTCCTGCCGGTTGGTGGACTTGTTGAAGGCCAGGTAGGACTCGGCGGAAGACAGATACTTGGCGTTCATCTGCACGCCGGGGAAGCGTCCGGTGGCGAGCAGGGCGTTGCCGGACTGTTCGATGGCCAGCACCGCATCGACCCGCTTGGCCGCCAGCTTCTCGAAGTTCTTTTCGTCGCCGCTCACCTCATCGATGCTCAGCTTGCCGCCCTTGCCCGCTTCACTGAACTCATCGGTATACAGCCAGCCGCGAATGGTACCGACCCGTTTACCGCTCAGACTGTCCATGTTCTGGTAATCCACCGGGTTGTCCTGGTGGAAGTACACCGCGATGTTCTCCACCATGATCACGTCGCTGTAATCGTACTTCTGCCGTCGTTCTTCGTTGGAGTAGATACCGGCGACACCCGCCTCGCCCTGGTCGATCTCTTCGATCACCCGTTTCCATGGCCGTGCGGCGAGGGTGACGGGCACCTTCATGCGGGAAAAGGCTTCTTTCACCAGTTCCGGATAGATGCCCTTGGCCTGGCCGTTCTCGGCATACATGAAGGGTGGGTTTTCGATATCGACATCGATCACAACGGGATCTTCGGCCCAGGCGAGGCTGCCGGTGAGGGCGAGCAGCGAGAGCAGCCATCTGCTTTTAAACCAGGTTCTAGCCACTGCGGTTCTCCTTAGCGTGGGGGCGCTTTTTGTTGTTTGTTGGAGTATTGACCAGATCGAGCGGCCTGCAAGGAACGGTCTGGCCAGTGGCTATCGAATCGACATACGGCGATGGACGAAACCCCGGCACCCGAAGGCGTGTGCAGCGTCGCCGAACCTACCGTTTCTAACGGTAGTAGGCATCCCACAGCCTGTTGCGGAATTTGTTGTTCGGGTCGATGCGTTTTTTCAGGGCGAAGAATTCCTCGGCGCGGGGGTAGGCGGCGAGGAATTGTTCGCGGCTGGCGTGGATCTGGTAGGGCAGGTAGTAGCTGCCCTGATGGGCGATGGCCAGGTCGATCAGTTGGCCGGTCCAGTTGGCGACGGCGGCGCGGTCTCTTGGGGAGACGCCTTGGCGGTAGTAGAGCACCAGGGCGAAGGTGTCGCCGCGGGCCCAGGCCAGCAGGGTGCCGGGGTCGGCTTTGGCGTGGCGGATGGAGACGTTGGCGATATTCACCCGGTGTCGGTCGAGCACTTGATGCATGCCGGCGACGAAGCTTTCCAACTGCGCCTCGGGCACGAAGTATTCCTGCAATACGTAGCTGTAGTCGGGGCCGGAGATCGGTTGCAGTTCGCCGACATCGAGGCTGGCTTGGTGGTTGCGCCACTGCACCGGCGCGCCTCTTAGCAGAAAGGGGTCGACCAGCGCCTTGCGCACTTTGCTGCCGCCGGGGCTGCTGGCCAGTGCCAGGGCTGTGCGCAATGCCCCGTAGCTGCGCTCGGCGGATACCAGGCGCTCAGGGATAGTGAGTGTCGCGTCGCTGCGCAGGTAGGACACGGCGCGCACGCTGTCGTAGTCGTCGGTATAGAGGATGCCGTTGTGCATCACCATATCCGGGTTGTCGCGTACCTGGCTGGCGAAGAACCGTGGGTATTCGCTGAGCGGTATCAGTTGCGATTGGCGCACCAGCTTGCTGTTGTCGACCAGCGGCAAGGTGGCGTCGACGATCACCCCGAGCCCGCCATAGCCGCCGATGGCGCCGTAGAACAGTTCGCTGTTATGCGTCGGGCTGGCCTCGACCAGGCTGCCATCGGCCAGCACCAGGCGTAGCGAGCGCACACCGAGCACCAGCGGGCCCTGGCCGATATAGCGGCCGTGAGCGTTGACGCTGAGCGCGCCGCCGACCGTGAAATTGGCGTAGGACTGCATGATCTGCGGCGACAGGCCATAAGGGTCGATGTATTCGAGCACCTCGCGCCAGGTGATCCCGGCCTGCACGCGAATCTCCCGGCGTTCGGCGGAGAACTCCAGTACCTGGTCGAAGTCGCGCATGTCCAGTTGCAGGGCCTGCTCGGTGGCGGTCTGCCCGCCCATGCTGAAGCGAGCGCCGCCGATGGCGATGGGGCCGGGATGCTCGCGCACCGCTGCGACTATCTGGCTCAGTTCGGTGGGCGCCAGCACCTGGGCGACTTCGATGGGGTTCATGCCGCTGACGTCGTTGACGGTTTCGCCGGCGTGCGCGGCCTGGCACAGCAGCAGGATAAGGATGGCGATGATGCGCATGGAACTTCCTTGTTCGGACCGCTATTGCGGCCTGGGTGTGAGCAGCAGCCGGCTGCGGCTATGGGCGGCGACATCCGCTTCGCTCAGGTGCTGCGGCACATAGCGGCCGGCGATATAGGCCTTGGCCTGGTCGCTGTAGTGGGCGTCGAAGGGCACGCCGCTTTGCCCGACCGGGTTGATGCCCAGCGCCGTGTCGGCGTTGGCCAGGTCGATCAGGCGTCGGGTGGAGGGGCCGTAGGCGACCGGCCAGGGCGCGGGACCGATGCGCTGCGACAAATTGTTCGGCGTCTCATGGCTACCCGGCGCGGCGAAGGGGCCGACGTTCAGCAGCCTGTCCAGGGGTTTCTGCTGGCTCAGCGGGTGGTTATGGGTGAGGGTATGGGCGTTGCCCCATTGCCAGCCCTCCGGGTCGTCGCCAAGGGTTTCGCGCAGGTGGGCGAGGCTGGCCTGCCAGGCGAGTTCGACGATGGCGGCGCGGCTTTCCACGGCCGCGCTTTCGCGCTTGTCCCACCAGGGCGAGTCGGCGTCGGCGAGCAGGCGCGGCAGCGCGGAGTCCAGGGCGCGGGTGGTCAGCAGGTTGTCGAAGAAAGCACCGCTCAATTCGTCGGCCATGGCTTGCCGGGTCAATTGGTAGAGCAACTGGTTGAACAGGGTGGCGGCTGTCGAATCGAGTGTGTGATCGCCGTTCCAGCTCGCCAGCTGTTCGACCAGCGCGCGCTCCTGCTCGCCGCTGGCGGCGGCGCGCAGCTCGTCGATGATCGGCGTCAGCAGCTTGCTCGCGTAGCCGTTGCCGGGATCGAGTTGCAGCGCCTGGCTGTTGCGCAGATCCCATTTCACGCTGCTGTCGGCCAGACGCTCGTCGAGGCGTTGGCCGCGCTCGGCGGGGTTGTAGTAACCGGGGATTTCGATGCCGCTGGCGGCCTGTGGCTGGTAGTTGGCCGAGAGGATATAGCCGCGCGCCGGGTTCTCTTCCTGGGGGTTGTCGCTGAACGGATGGAAGCCGAGTTTTTCCGCCTCGCCTTTGCTCGCATCGAGAATGAAACTCGGGTTGACCCCGTTCGGCCGGCGCGGCAGCTTGGCCGCCGCCCACCAGCCGATATCGCCGGAGGCCGAGGCCCAGACCACATTGAGCCCCGGCGCTTCTATGTATTCGACGGCGACACGGGCCTTGGCCAGCGTGTCGGCACGGTTGAGCTGATAGAAACCTTCGAGCAGCGGGTTGGCGGTTTCCAGAAACGCCCACCACATGGCGATGGGCGTGTCGCCGGCGCTCTGGCCCAGGGCGTCGTTGATGATCGGACCATGGGGCGAACGGCGCAGGGTGAGGGTCACCGGCTCGGCACCCTTTACCGCGATCGTCTCGGTGCGGCTTTGCAGGTCGACCCAGGCGCCGCGGTAGCGGGCCTGGTTGGGGTTGTCCGGGTTCGGGGTTTCCGCGATCAGGTCGAGGTCGTCGTTCTGGAACATGGTCAGGCTCCAGGCGAAGTCGCGGTTATGGCCGAGGGAGGCGACCGGGTTGAGCGCCTGGTGATGGCCGTAGAGCTCGAAGCCCGGGTAGCTCAGATGCGCCTCGTACCACACCGCCGGCACGGCGAAACGGATATGCGGGTCGCCGGCGAGCAAGGGTTTGCCGCTGGCGGTGCGGCTGCCGGACACGGCCCAGGCGTTGCTGCCTTCGAATTGCGGCAGGCCGGCGTCGCGCAGGGCGGCGTGGCTGGTATGGGCGATGGCGTTGAGGTCCTGCCAGTCGCCAGCGGTCAATTTTTGCCCGATCGCGCTTTGACCAACCACGCCCTCTGGGTGCCAATCGAGGTCGAAGGCTTTCAGGTAGTCGGCGCCGAGCTCGTCGCGCACATAGCTCAGTACCGGTTCGGTGCGAAACGCGGCGGCGAAGCTGTAAGCCATGAAACCGGCCACGCTGATGGTATCGGCGACCGTGAACGGGCGTTTTTCGATACCCAACAGATCGAACTCCATGGGCGCCGGGCGGTTGGCCTGATATTGATTGACGCCATCCAGATAAGCCGACAGCGCCCGGGCGGCGGGGCTGGTCATGTCCAGGCGCGCGGCGTAGGCATCGGCTTCGGCACGAATGCTCAGGGTGCGGAACAGACGGTCGGTTTCCACCAGCTTGGGGCCCAGCACCTCGGCCAGTTCGCCGCGGGCCAGACGGCGCAGAATTTCCATCTGGAACAGGCGGTCCTGGGCATGCACGTAGCCCAGGGCGCGGTACATATCGGCTTCGTGCCGCGCCTGTATATGCGGCACTCCGCGTTCGTCGTAGCGCACGCTGACCGGTGCCTGCAAGCCGGCCAGCGGCAGTTCGCCGTCGCGCTGCGGCAGTTTGCTGTCGAGGTACCAGGCCGCGCTCGCCGTAACGGTGGCGACTAGCACGGCAAGTGCGATCAGGGTGCGTTTCATGAAGACTTCCTTGTTGAGCGGATGTGCATTCTGCTCAGCTTGGCGGGCGACAGCTATTGACCGATTGCATGACCACTGGAAGTATTCGGTCAATTCTGAGGTAGCGATGATCACCTATTCCGGCAATCCCCTGACCCACTCCGCGACCTTGCGGCGCTTGTTGTACGAGGCCATGGAGCGGCTCGGCCTCGACCCCGCCGAGGTCTATCGGCGCATCTACCATTACCGCCGTTTGCCGCCGCCGATCCTCGACGAGCGCCTGGTGCACGAGGATGCGCCGCTGTTCTGGCGCAACCTGGCGCAGATAACCGACGACGTGGATATCGGCCTGCATCTGGGCGAGGCGATCAAGCCGCGCCTGCTCGACGTGGTCGGTTACCTGCTGTTGGCGAGCCGCGACCTGCAGCAGGGGCTGGAGACCTTCGTGCGCTTTCAGCACCTGTTGTCCGGTGGCTTCGCCGCGCGCCTGGAGGTTTCGGGCGATCAGGCGCAACTGATCTTCGACCTCAACTACCTCGGCTCGCCGCCGCTGCGTCAGCAGATGGAATGCCTGGCGCTGCTGTTGCTCAAACTGCTGGATTTCGTCTGCGACGGCGAGTTGCGGATCACCGCGCTAGGCTTCCGGCATGCCGCGCCGGCCGACACCGACGAGCACCTGCGCCTGTTCGGCTTGCTGCCGCGCTTCGGCCAGGCGCACGACAGCCTGAGCCTGCCCCTGGCCCTGCTCAAACGTCCATCGCGTACCGCCAACAGCGGCCTGTTCGAGGTGCTCAGCGCCCATGCCGAAGCCCAACTGCATGCGCTGGATGAAAACCAGATGCTCAAGCAATTGCACTTTCTCTTACAGCAGCGCCTGGCCGAGCAGGACTGCCGCCTGCCCGATCTGGCGCGCGAACTGGGTATGGCCAGCGGCGCTTTGCAGCGCGCCCTGGCGCAGCAGGGCCTGAACCTGCGCGGTCTGCGCGAGGGCTTGCGCCAGCAGCGCGCGCTGCAATTATTGGCCGAGGGCGGGCGCATCCGTGAGGTCGCCCGGGCTTGCGGTTTCGCCGAACTGTCGCCGTTCTACCGCGCCTTCAAACGCTGGTACGGTGTCACGCCCCATCGATACCGCGCACAATTGCAGGTGGCGGGTAGCGGCGAAGGTTGAAGCCTTGACAATCAATCGTCCGTGTTGGCCCAGTCGCAGAAACAGCCGACCGCCAGGTTGTTGCTGGCGCTCACCTCGCGCCCGGCCGCCAGGGCCTCGAGGATCGGCTCGA
Source organism: uncultured Pseudomonas sp. (assembly GCA_966211665.1). Classification (GTDB taxonomy): domain Bacteria; phylum Pseudomonadota; class Gammaproteobacteria; order Pseudomonadales; family Pseudomonadaceae; genus Aquipseudomonas. The sequence goes on from CBIHQF010000050.1 coordinate 6,402, forward strand.
TAAAGCTGTTGCTCGAGTCGCAGGTGGCACCGCTGCTGTAGGGGCCGAAATAGGCGAGTTTGCCGTCGCGATCCCAGATCGCCACCGCCGGGCTGGCCGGCAACTGCTCGCTGCCGTCGAAGCCGGGAAGGTTCTGCAGGTCGCTCAGGGTTGCGGGCAACTGTCCCTTGCTGCCGGGCTTTTGCACCGCGTAGAAGCGCACGTCCCGGGGGCCGTAATGGGCGATCAGCTCGGCCAAGTGCTGCTGGTTGCCGACATTGCAGGGGCAGGCCGGGTCCCAGAAGTGCACCAGGCGGATCGGGCCCGGGCCGGCCAACTCGTCGGGCAGGCGCAATTGTTCGCCGTAGAAAAACGCGGTCTGCTCGCTGAAGCTGCGCAGGTAGCGCGCCTCGTACCAGCGCCAGGCGGCAAGCATGGCGACGCCCCAGAGCGCGAGCAATAGGACGATAAATAGGGTCTTACGCGTGGATCGGGGCATGGTCGGTCTCTGTGCACAGGCGCGCAGCTTGCCATGACCGGCCGCGCAGCTGAATATTCCCCTTCGATGTCGCCGGTCGGAGTGTCCCGCGACCTGTTTGTCAGACTGTTGGAAACCCAATGCCAGAGCCTTTTCAACCGGAAAACCTGCTTGCCACGCTGCGACCCTTGGCCGCAGCCACGTCCTTGTCGGCGGACCATCGGGCTTACCGCGACTTCTATGGTTTCGACGACCGGCAGGCGGGGCACAGTCGCCTCGGGGCGATCGATGTCGGCGGTTACCGCATCGCCCTGCAAGCCTGGTGGCCGCAAACGCCGCGGGCGACCCTGGTGCTGCTGCACGGTTATTACGACCACAGCGCGCTGTACCGCCATGTGATCGAATGGGCGCTGGGCATGGGTTTCGCGGTGCTGACCTTCGACCTGCCGGGGCATGGCCTGTCCAGCGGCACCCGCGCCAGCATCGGCGATTTCGCCGAGTATCAGCTGGTGTTGCAGGCCGTGCTGGTCGAGGCCGCCGCCCTGGACTTGCCACAACCTTGGCACCTGTTCGGGCAAAGCACCGGCGGGGCGATTCTGATCGATTATCTGCTGACCGGCCGTCCCCGCCCCGAGATCGGCGAAACCATTCTGCTGGCGCCTTTGGTGCGGCCGCGGGCGTGGGCCTGGTCGCAGCTCAGCTATCGATTGCTGAAGCCTTTTGTCAGCGAGATTCCCAGGCGCTTCAGCGAAAACTCCAACGATGCCGAATTTATCGATTTCATCCAGAACCGCGACCCGCTGCAGCCGCGCAACCTGCCCACCGCCTGGGTCGGCGCCCTGAGCCGCTGGGTGCCGCGTATCGAGCGGGCACCGGCCAGCCCGCGCAGCCCGTTGATCGTCCAGGGCGAGGCGGATATGACCGTGGACTGGCCGCACAACCTGGCTCTGTTGCAGGAGAAATTCGCCGAACCGCGGATTCTGCGCCTGCCGGAGGCACGCCATCATCTGGCCAATGAGACGCCGGCGTTGCGTCAGCGTTATTTCGAGTTTCTTCGGCAGCATCTGAACTGAGGGTGCGTTTTTTCGGTTGGCATGGCCGCGTAGGTTAGGCGCACGCAGCCGATAGCGATGGACCGGCAAGATCCGTTGCGCCGTAACCCTCCAGGGGATCGCGGAACATGGATAAGGACAGGACCTCAACGTTACCACTGACAGCACTTGCACTGTGCCGATGAGCTTTGACTAACCACCATCAATGAAAAAGCCATCTTATGTCGTGTACGGCGGCGGTGCGGGGGTCACTGACCAGGGACAATGAGCACGCCGATCTTTTCCGCCAGGGTCATGAGGTCTGCATAGGCCGCCTCATCATACGAGAGGTCGCGGCCATCTCCTTGCTGAATGACAGCTCCGGCTGGAACCCTATCGCCAAAAAGCGCAATGGCAACTGCGGTGTCATCCTGCCGCGACACCCAGTAGAGGCCATGAGCATCCGCCCTTTGGGCGTGGAGCGCCTCGGCCCACTGGCGGGTGAAGGGATACCGGTCCTTCTCCGTATCGATCAACTGGTTTCTGGTCACGCCGAGCAATCTGAGCGCCTTATTGGTCAAGTCGATCAACTTGAGGTCAACTGTGATCTCGATTCTGGAGTGCTGATGGCCAACGAGCCGGTTCTTTGGATAAGTCTTCAAACCCGCTGTGAAGGGGACATCATGGAAGACCGTCTCCATCAGGGCACATTCGAATGTGGTTCCCGCGTATAGGGTCGGAATGACAGCTCCGACTGAGTCCTTGATGGGACTAAACCGAGCGTTCCCCCAGGCGGTTGGATTGAACTGCGTTGCCAGGTACGCACTCAGGTGGACGCGGTGCATCGCCGTGCCTGCCGGCACGGTGATATACGTGACATGGAGATCAGTATTCGGGTCGGGCGGGAGCGGGTGATCATCCATGGGTAACGCCAGCAATCTCATCCACAGCGGCAGCCACTACACGGGCCGGATCAACTTTTAGCAGATCCTGGGGCCGTTTGCCGCCAAGATAGCTGTTTACTGATGCAAACCAGTACGCAAGCCCCCAGCCATCCTTCCTTCCATTGAACGCTTTCAGTACCTCGGCCATGGCTGGGAGGGGGCGATATCTGGTGTCCTTGTCCAAGGCATAGATCGGGAAGTAGTCACTGCCGTTATGGCGGATAGCAAAGATTCGCCCTTCTCGCTTCCATCTATTGGGTTGCGAGCTTGGATTTTGGGCGGTGAATCCGGCCAGGCTCGCAATGTCCACCGCGGACACCCAATCGCCGCTCTCCAATACGGCTTTTTGGGCCTTGGCCAGCATCTGGGCTTCCTTGAAGATTGCCGGCCTTATAGGGGCCTTGGGCACCAGTAGCGAAATAATCTGCTCGACGGTGGCCTGCTGTGTTTTGAGCATCGTATCCGTGATGAGACGAGCTGCCGCTTCCAGCGATTTGCCTAAAGCAGACAGCGTTTCGGCCGAGGCATGATCCACCGTTATGACGACGGCTTGTTCGGCTTTTTCAGCTTTCAGGCGAGCGGATAGCTCTTTCATGCCACCTGTCAGGGTGGAGCGAATGTCGACGTGTTCGGCGATCTGGTTCATGGTTGCCTCCTTTGCAGGCGATCATATTTATCGCTGCTGTATGATAAACAATCTATCCATGATTGCTGGCTACGGCAACTGATAGCCGCTGGACGGTTTGGCGCGTTTAAGCGTCCGCTTCAACTGCATATCATGTCGAAACGGATGTGGGCTGGCGCTGAGCCTGCGAAGCCCAGCGGCACGCTCGTCTATATCCGTTTAAATCCCTTGTGGCGCCGGTGCCAGGCTGGAGGCGCTCTGGCCGACCGCCAAACCTGCACGCAATGCGGCCAAGGCAGCCTGGTAATAGGCCTGGCCCTCGTTGGACTGGGCGAATTCGACGAACTCCTCCAATTCCGGGTCGGACAGTTCGCGGTAGACATGCAGCAGGGTGTTGTCCAGATCCGCGCCTATCTGCTCCATCAGCCGCTGGCGTTGGCCTTGGAGCATGGCCTGCGCGGTATCGCCACCGAGCAAACCGGGGAGCATCTGGCTGAGGCTGTCGGCCGCCACCCCGGCGAGCGCCAGGCTAACTTCGGCACCGGCTTCCTCGGCCGGCAGCGCCTGGGCCAGGTGGCGGATCAGCAGGCGTCGGGTGGCGCTGGCTTCGATGCGGGGCAGGCCGTTGGCGTGGCGCGCCAGTTGCTCGCGGCGGGTGGCGGCCACTTCGGCGTCGACGATCTTGCGCCCCAGCGGCGATTGGAAAAATTGCAGCGCAGGGACAGGGTCGGCGAGGCTCTCGCGCAGGCCGCGTTGCACCCGCTGGTCGATGGCCGCCGAGGCGAAACGCTGGTTGCTGTTATTCACCAGGGCTTGATAGACCGCGGGCGGCAGGCTGCTGCGATAGCGCTCCTGGGCGGCCTTGAGGGCGTCGTTGAAGTTTGCCCGCTGCTGCGGCCAACCGGCGGTTTGATACAACTGCAGATAGGTATCGGCCTGGCTGGAGAGGCTGAACAGCAACAGCAAAACACTACAAAGGATGCGCATACGGATTCCTGTTCGGGAGCCTGTCGGACTTAACGCTGTTCTACTGCGGAAAAGCCGGGCTTGGTCATTTTTGCTGCTTTCCCTCGTTAAATAGCCAGCTATTCGCCTCGGAAAACCAGCAAAACTGCCTCAACCCGGACTTTCCCTCGCTACGAACGTTAAGTCCGGCAGGCTCCTAGTGGGCGGCTATTTTCAATGGCGTGGGGTGGCTTGTCGAGGTAAAGCCTGCGCGCGGATAATCGCCGGCATGACTGCAGATATCTCACTCGCTTGCATCGTCGACGACCTGGCTACCCGGGGTTGGTCGCAACAAAAGCTGTTCGTCCCGCAATCTCTGACCCTGGCCTTGGCCGATGAGTGCCGTCGACGCGCCGCGCAAGGCGCTTTGGCGCCTGCCGGTGTCGGGCGCGGCGAAGCGCAGCGGATCAGCGAAGGCATTCGCGGCGACCGTATCCAATGGCTGGAGCCGGGCCAGGCGGCGTGCTGCGACCAGTACCTGGCGCTGTTCGACGAGCTGCGCCAGGCGATCAATCGGGGCCTGTACCTGGGTCTGGAGGATTACGAAAGCCACTTTGCTCTCTACCCGCCCGGCGCCTTCTACCAAAAGCATTTGGACCGCTTCCGCGACGACGACCGCCGCGCGGTGTCGGCGGTGTTTTATCTCAACCCTGATTGGCAGGCCGGGCAGGGCGGCGCCTTGCGTCTGTATCTGGCGGACGGCTCGACCCATGATGTGCTGCCCGAAGCCGGCACCCTGGTGGTGTTCCTCTCCGCCGACCTGCCCCATGAAGTGCTGCCGGCGACCCGCGAACGTTTGTCCTTGACCGGCTGGTTTCGGCGGCGCGGCGAGGCTATCTGGTAGCCTGAATAAGTCTTTGGCGCAATCCGGGAGCGGTGGTGCATGCACGGGCTATCCCCGGGTTGCAACCCGGGCTACGGGCGCGCGGTCGGTAGGAGCGGCCTTGGCCGCGATTGGCGGTTGTCTGCGGGGCAATCTGGGTTTGCGCCGCGCGGAATCTATCAATGGTGAAGCTCTATGCAAAAGATACTGGTCAGCCGCTGCCTGTTGGGTCATCCCGTGCGCTACGACGGCGGCGCCCACGGCCCCTTTGATCAATTGCAGCGCTGGCAGGCGCAAGGTCGGGTGATCGCGTTGTGCCCGGAAGTGGCCGGTGGTCTGCCGACGCCGCGGCCGCCCGCGGAGATCGCTGGCGGTCAGGGCGCTCAGGTGCTCGATGGCCGCTTGCCGGTGCTGAGGGTGGATGGCGAGGATGTCAGCGCCGCCTTTATCGCCGGCGCCGAGCTAGCCCTGGCGCTGGTGCGCCAGCACGGCATCCGTATCGCGCTGCTCAAGGCGCACAGCCCTTCGTGCGGTAATCGGGAAAATTACGACGGCAGTTTCAGCGGAGTGAAGGTGGCTGGCGAAGGGGTGACCGCCGCCGCGTTGCGCCGGGCCGGGGTGCAGGTGTTCAGCGAGGAGGAGTTGCCGGCGGCCGAAGCGGCGTTGCGCGAGTTGGAAGCCTGATCAGCGACCGTGGGAGGGGCCGAGCGGCGTACCGCTTTAGCCGCGACAACCGTATGAAAGATCGCCGCTGAAGCGCCTCCCACGGGATCGCGGTATCGGCATAAAAAGGGAAGCCGAACAGGCTGTGTGAAAACAACCGCGCTCGGTCGTGCTGCGTTGTTAAAGACAGGTCCGGTGGGAGGGGCTTTAGCCTCGACAGCAGATGAAAGATCGCCGCTAAAGCGCCTCCCACAGGGTTGCGGCATCGCAATGAAAAAGGGAAGCCGAGGCTTCCCTTTTTCGTGGCTGCAGCGCTTAGAACAATACGCGGCTGCGGATGGTGCCGTTGACGTGCTGCAGTTTTTCCAGCGCCAGGTCGGAGTACTCGGCGTCGACGTCGATCACCACGTAGCCGACCTTGTCGTTGGTCTGCAGGAACTGGCCGGAGATGTTGATGGCGTTTTCGGCGAACACCTTGTTGATCTCGCTCATCACGCCCGGCACGTTCTGGTGGATGTGCAGCAGGCGGTGCTTGCCCGGGTGCGCCGGCAGGGCGACTTCGGGGAAGTTGACCGAGGACACCGAGGTGCCGTTGTCGCTGTACTTGA
>CBIHQF010000051.1:0-12515 GCA_966211665.1 uncultured Pseudomonas sp.
ATCCGGCGCGATCCTGCTCTATCTCGCGGAGAAAACCGGCCAGTTGCTGCCCAAGGACGCGGCCGGGCGCTATGAAACCATCCAATGGCTGATGTGGCAGATGGGCGGCGTCGGGCCGATGTTCGGCCAGCTCGGCTTCTTCCATAAGTTCGCCGGCAAGGATTACGAGGACAAACGCCCGCGCGACCGCTACGTCGCCGAAGCCAAACGCCTGCTCGGCGTGCTCGACCAGCGCCTCACCGACCGCCAGTGGCTGATGGGCGACACCTATACCATCGCCGACATCGCCGTGTTCCCCTGGGTACGCACGCTGATCGACTTCTATCAGGCCGGCGAACTGGTGCAGATCGAACACTTCCCCCAGGTCACCCGCGTACTCAAGACGTTCGTTTCACGTCCAGCGGTGATCCGCGGGCTGAACATCCCACAGCGCCCTTGAGCGGGCACCCAGCTCGGCAGCCCCGGCCGAGCTGGCGCCTACTGGGCCAGATAGCGCTGCACGATCCGCTGGTAGCTACCGTCCTTGACCAGCGCCCGCAGCGCCTCGGCATAAGCCGCGACGAAGCGCGGATCGACTGATTTTTTACTGAATGCGGTTTCTGCCGCTTCCGTCGAAACCACTACCGGAGTCGGTTTTATCCTATCGCTCAGGCCCAGCGCGCGGAGCTCATAAATCCCGCTGTGCTCGTCGGCGATGATCCCGTCGATACGTCCCTTGTCGACCATCCGCCACAGGCCCGACCGGCTGGTGGCGAACGAGATCTGCGAGGCGAAGGACGGATCCTCGAGCAACTTCAGGTAATCCGGGCCATAGGACACATTGGTCTGTGCACCCAAGCGAAAGGCGCTGCCCTGCAGTTCGAGCAAACTACCGATGGGCCAGCGCGCCAAAGCATCGCGGTGCATGAATAGAATATTGCGCGAAGGCGCCAGCTGCGGGCCGGAGAAATAGGCGTACAGCTCCCGCTCGGGCTTTTTGAACGCGCCCGGCAGAATATCCAGCCGGCCGAGCTCCAGCTCCTTCAACGCCCGCGCCCAGGGCAGCTTGAGCATCCGCGCCTGGCACCCCAGACGCGCCAATACCATGCGGTTGACATCGACATTGATGCCGACGATTTCGCCGTGCGCGTCGCGCATGCTGAACGGCGGATCGTCGTCCCAACGCAGCGACTTTTCGCAGGCTAACGCCAGCCCCGGCAACAGCGCCATGAGCAGCGCACAGACAATCGAATAGGCAAAAGGAGAAGGGTCAACGGCGTTGTTCAAGATCCAGCCTCATCGGGCGTCTGGCGACCCGATCCAGTTTAGCAGCGCCGCCAGCCCCGGAGACAGCCGATGCATAGCAGAAGGTCGACAGTGAGGAATCGGACAGAACCCGCTCAAGTGTTTTTGCATCGAAGCGCGCGATGCGAGTAGATTCCCGCCGGTGTCCTTCCCATAAAACCTTTGCAGTTTCCCATGCGCACACTATTCGTTACCGCCTTACTGCTTTGCGCCTCGACGCTGCACGCGCCAGCCACGCTCGCCCAGGTAGAGGTCAAAGCCACCCAACACAGCAATATCGGCTCGTTACTGGCAGTGAAAATCTCCGAAGAAATCGCCCCCGGCGATTACGAAGCGCTGCTGAGTGGGATCAAAGCCAACCCCGGCACCTATGCCCGCAAAATCGCCCTGCTCGACAGCATCGGTGGCAGCGCACCCGAAGCCATCCGCATCGGCCGCCTGCTGCGCGAAACCGGCTTCGACACCCTGGTGCCATCCAGCGGCGTCTGCCAGGGCAGTTGCATCTACCTGCTGGCCGCCGGCCTGAAAAAGACCGTAAAAGGCCATGTCGGCCTGCACCGCCCGCATTTCCCCAGCGGCGAATCCGCCCGGGCCCAGCGCCTGCATAAAGCCCAACGCTATGACCCCGCCGCCTACTTCCGCGAGATGAAGGTCCCGCCACGCCTGGCGCAGGACATGCAACGCATCGAACCACACAGGATGCGGGTACTGACCGAGAAGGATTTGAAGGGTTACGGGCTGCTGTGATTGGCGGAGGGTCTGACTTGCGGGATGGCGGCGGGCTGACTAAGGTCAAGGGCATCTAAAAGCGGATTGCCAGCATCGACTGGCTAGTTGCTGTATACGCATTGCACCGGCAGCTGCCACAACAAGTGCGGTTATATACAATGAAGCAAGAAGTTATTTATACAAACGACGTTCACTTACAACCCAACCCACAAAATCACTCCAAGGGCAAAGTCAATTACTCTGGAATATAAGGACATACCCCATGCTTTCTAGCTTTCAACTAAAAGACTTTAAATCAATAAACAATCTAGATCCAATACTGCTCACCGAATACTCTATTCTTTGCGGATCAAATAGCTCAGGAAAAAGCTCTGTCATACAAGCACTGCTTATGCTGAGCCAAACATTCTCATCTAGATTCTCACAAGGTACCATTGCGCTAAATGGCCACCTTGTAAGACTTGGGTCATTCTCAGACATTAAAAACTCCGACTCAGAAACGGATAATATATCTATAAGCTTGAGAATGGATTTCACAAAAAGTATCGGCTGGAATGGAGAAATAACTAGCGCTTCGCTAGATTTTAGCTTTGGCAAAACCCGAAAAAGCAGTTTAATGGAAGAGGAGCTTCATCCTTCCTTACTAAGAGCCAAAGTAACTCTTTCAAAAGAAGATGGAGCTATCGAATGTTTAGAATTTGCCCAACCATCCGCTCAAGATGAATTCGCCGCAACAAACAATCAATACCAAGTAATTAAATTTGAATACTCTGAAATTGAATCAATATCAAAACAATATCCCGACTATCACATATTAGGCTGCGAAAAAGACAGCCTAATTCCGGGAGTACTAACAGTAGATTATGATCACACTAGAAAAATCTCCAGCCAAGTAATTGAGTCCCTGACGGGACAATCATCCAGACGTTACCGCAATAAGATAGCAAGCGATCTCAATGAGTCCGAAATCCCATTACCCAAAGTACTATTTGCAAAAATAAGATACCTAATCGAAAACGAGCGTATAGAAGCCGAAAAAGGGTTCGAACTACCAGAAGAGATAACCACCCTAATAAAAAACAATAAGCTCGGCCATGATTTCGACGAGAAACTTATAAAAAAGCAGCTATTAAATGTAAAGCTTGGCTTAACTCCAGATGTAATTCCCGACAACTTTTTAGAGATCGACAATACCTCCGCAAGCGACTGGCTTTTATATATAAACTCCCTAGAAGACAAACAAAAAAAACATCTAATCGAATTTATTGATAAGTATCGTACAGTTTTACAAGATGCTTGGTATGATTGAGTCCCGAAGGATCGCCGCACGTGAAGGGTAGAGTTAAGGGCGTTCCAACATGCAGGATATTTTTTCTCTTATTATTTTGAGCGCTCGCTTAAATATCTAGGACCGCTTCGAAATGAACCGCAACCAGTTTATCCAGCACTTGGATTGATGGAGCCTACAAATGTTGGTTTGAAAGGCGAGTATTCAGCGGCCATCCTGCACATAAATCGCTACAAAAGAATCCAGTATCCATCTCCGTCTACAAATGGAAAATTACTTAACTTCAATATTAAGAGCGCCACTCTTGAGACGGCCTGCCAAGATTGGTTATCTTATCTTGGTGTTGTACAAAAAGTATTAACAAACGACAAAGGAAAATTAGGTTACGAGCTATCCGTAAAAACACATACAAACGATAAGTGGCAAGATCTAACGCATGTCGGCGTAGGTGTAAGCCAAGTACTACCAATCGTCTTAATGTCTTTACTATCAGAAGATGACGACATATTAATCTTCGAACAACCAGAGCTTCACCTTCACCCTAAAGTACAATCAAGACTGTGCGATTTCTTTATTGCAATTTCTTCATGGGGACGCCAATGTTTAATTGAAACTCATAGCGAATACCTCATCAACAGACTGCGCCTTAGAGTTTCTCAAAGCAGAGATCATGACATATTAAATAAAAGCTCAATTTTCTTTCTAAATAAAACTGACGGCAAATCAAATTTTAAAAAAGTTCCCATAAATGAATTTGGCGCCATTCTAGACTGGCCTGACGACTTCTTTGACCAAACAGATAAGGAAGTTGAAAATATACTAATAGAGGCAACAAAAAAAAGAAGACAAAGCAAGGAAGGGAGTAAGTAATGCGCGCAGCAATAACAATGGAGACATTATTATCGCCAGCCAACTGCTCTACTGACCGCATAGAAATATCCGTTCAGTGCCTGCTTCAAATAAAGAGCGATATAGCTGAGTCCACATACCCGCCTATGCTCGAAGAAAACATAGAACAGAAACTTATAGAGCTTGAAAGCTATCCATGCGACAAGTTATTTAATAAAAACATTTCCAACTTGAAAGATTGCATTTATAGCGGTCGCGACGTATCCAGATTAGTCAATAACATCTTGGAAATGGCAGAAAAAATATCAAGCATACTACCCGAAAACATATGTGAATGGAACGAGCTCTCACTATCACCATCAATAAGTTTCAGCGCGGAACGAACAAGCCATATTACAGAACTATTTGCTACAGTAGCATTAGGCGAACTTTACTCTGCGGCTAGAACCGAAGTGATCTATCCATTTGCTGCCGGTATTTGCTCTGTAAACTTTTCAGGAACTATTAGCAATATTTACCCAGATTTTGTAGGCGGCACCCCAAAAAAACTAAGCAGCAATATATCTATATTTCCTTCATATACAGACTACGTCATAAATCTAGATCCAGAAAAAATTTTCGCATCAGCCAAAAATGAATACGATATAAAATCATCCATTTACATTGGCGCTTTACATATTTTAAAAATTAGAGGAAGAAATTACGCCAATTTACTATGGTGTTCTTTCACATTAGGCGAATCATTCATCGAGTCACTGAAAGACCACCAATGCTATTATGGGCAAAAGTACTTCGGCGTGTGTTTCGATACAATCTGTCATGTAGTCGCCGGTGTTGATAAAAACCCAATCAATCCGTTTTTACAAAGAAAAGGATCAACTGAACAAAGAAGAAAAGGAGACGCCCTAGCATGGAGAACACACATAACGAAGCGGCATGAAGCTCTGAGATTTATGTTCTGGAAAGACAGCTATGGAAATATTGAACTTGCAAACATAGGTAACAAAAGTGAACTTTCCATAAAGTAATTTTAGATAAAATACAATCATCCCCAGCGGCGAATCCGCCCAGGCCCAGCGCCTGCACAAAGCCCAACGCTACGACCCGGCCGCCTACTTCCGCGAGATGAAGGTCCCGCCACGCCTGGCGCAGGACATGCAACGCATCGAACCGCACAGGATGCGGGTACTGACCGAGAAGGAGTTGAAGGGTTACGGGCTGCGGTGAATGGCGCTTGGCCTTGCTTGCGGGAAAGCATCGCAGCCGAGGCCGCACCTACGGATTGGTAGGATGGGTTGAGCGCAGCGATACCCATCAAGCGATCGATCAGACGGTGGATGCGTGTGCCGCGCCTGTCGGCCTATATAGCCCAGTACGGTGATGATCCCCTATCGTTGCCGGACCACGACCGCGACTGAACACCTTCGCCGAACCGCGGTCTGCCCTTTTCCATCACAAAGCTTTTGTGAGTATTCAAGGAGGAAACACGGTGATAAAACCGCAAAAATTCTGGGACAAGAGCGCGCCCAAGTACGCCAAAAGTCCGATTCGGGACGAAATCAGCTATCGCAAGAAACTGGCCATCACCCAGCAGCATTTCCGCCCCGACTGGGCGGTATTCGAGTTCGGCTGCGGTACCGGCAGCACGGCAATTGCCCACGCGCCCCACGTCAAACATATCCTCGCCACCGATATCTCGGGCGAGATGCTGGCAATCGCCAAAGACAGGGCGCGGGATGCCGGCGTCGAGAACATCCGCTTCGAGCAGGGCACCCTGGATAGCCTGGAGTTGCAGGCGGCAAGCTTCGATGCCGTGCTGGGGCTGAATATCTTGCACCTGCTCGAAGACGTGGAGTCGGCAATCGCCCGCGTGCAGGGGCTGCTGAAGCCGGGCGGGATCTTCGTCTCCAGCACCGTGCTGGTCGCCGAGGCGAAGTTTTATTGGCGGTTGCTGCTTCCGCTTGCCCAGTTCTTCGGCATCGCCCCGCACCTGAGTTGCTTCAACAAGGCGGAGCTCGTGTCCATGTTGAGCGATAACGGCTTTAGCATTGATTACCAATGGCAGCCGAGTGAGGTGACGCTGTTTATCGTTGCGAAAAAGCTGGCATAAATTGGTCTGCGTATTTTATGCCGCGCCTTGACTGCTGGTGAGCAATGACAAAAGCCATGAGGCGGAGCGTCACCGGATGAATTCACACGCTGGAGCCTGGGAACTGGCGTAGAACGCGGGCCGACTCGTTGGGCTTCGCTGCGCTCAGCGCCAACCTACGAAATTGGAGGTGCTTTGCCGTGTAAGGCGGGCCGCGCCGTCCAGTGGCCGGCGCCTTACTCGCCGACCTTCGGCGCGCTTCCATAACGACCAACCGAGCGTCATCCCCGCTGCGGCGATCAGGATGGCGGCGATGCCGGCCAGTTGGATCGCTTGCAGGTGGTGGTCGAAGGCCAGGTAGTCGACCAGGATCGCCACCACCGGGTAGATAAACGACAAGGCCCCGACCAGGTGGGTCGGCAATTTCTGGATCGCGCCATACAGCAGGATGTACATCAGCCCGGTGTGCAGCACACCAAGGGCAAGCAGCGCGCCCCAGGTGTTGGCATCGGTGGGCAGCGCGTTGAAGTTGGCGAAGGGTGCGAGCATCAGCGTGCCGACACAGACCTGGATCAGCGCGATCAGGTGCGGCGGCGTGCCCTTGAGATGCTTGGCGACGATCGCCGCGAGCGCATAGAAGAACGCCGCGCCCAACGCCATAAGGATGCCGACCAGGTGCTCGCTGCCGAGGTAACCGGCGCTGGGTTTGGCCTGCACGATCAGCAGCATGCCAATGAAAGCCATGCCGAGCCAGAGCAGTTTGTTCAGGGTCAGGCGCTCGCCGAAGAACAGCGCACCGAGCCCGACCAGGATAAATGGCTGGGTGTTGTACACCGCGGTTGCAATGGCTATCGAGGCCCGCGAATAGGCGGCGAACAGCAGCAGCCAGTTGAGCACGATCGCCACCCCGCCGAGTGCGGCGAACAGCAACAAACGCGGCGTCAGCGTGCCGCGCAGCAGGCCCAGGGCGGCGCAAACCGCGAGCAGCACAGGCGCGCCGATCGCGCAGCGCCAGAACACCACATCCATCACCGGCTGACCGGCCACCACCACGAACCAGCCAATGGTTCCGGAAATCATCATCGCTGCGGTCATCTCGACCGTACCGCGCGCCTGGTTATTCATGGAGCACCTCTGCGAATTCGTCAGAGGTTTAAAATATGACGTTGCAGGCGGCGGATACATGGCCTAAAAAAGGTAGATCGCAAGATAAATCTAATTTTGTAAGCTGTTTTCTGGATTTTATGGAGATACGCAAAAATGATCGACGAGCTCGACCAACGCATCCTCGAAGTGCTGCTTGAAGACTCGCGTATTTCCCTGAAGGAGCTGGCGAGCCGGGTCGGCCTCTCCTCCCCCGGCGCCTCGGAGCGGGTGCGCCGCCTGGAAGAACGCGGGGTGATTCGCGGCTTCACCATCGAGATCGACCCCAAGGCGCTCGGCTATCAGCTACAGGCCATCGTGCGCATCAAGCCGCTGCCCGGCATGTTGCACGTGGTGCAGAAGCTGATCGAGGACACCCCGGAGTTTTGCGAGTGCGACAAGGTCACCGGCGACGACTGCTATATCGTGCGCCTGCATGTGCGCTCGATCGACCAACTCGACCATATCCTCGACCGCATCGCCGACAAGGCGCAGACCAGCACGGCCATCGTTAAATCGCAGCCGATCAAACGGCGCCCGCCGGGTATCGGTCGCGCCCCCGGCAAAGCTGCTCCGGCGACACGTAAGTAAGCCGCAATGGCATCCCACGCGGAGGGTGGGAACTAGCGCAACGCCGGGGTGCGGCGAAGGAGCGGGCCGAGTCGTTGGGCTCCGCGGCGCTCAGCGCCAACCTACGGAAGTGGGGATGCTTTGGCCTTGTAGGGCGGGTGCAACCCGCCACATCGGTGAAGCTGGCGGGTTGCACCCGCCCTACGGATTCGAGAATCGACAGCCCCTCACCCCAGCCCTCTCCCGGAGGGAGAGGGAATCGAAGTGGTCAGCCTTCGACCTGGCTCCACTGCTTGCTCAGGCGCTTGTCCGATACCGCCATCTTGGTGCCGAGCTGTTGGGCGAACAGCGACACGCGGTACTCCTCGAGCATCCAGCGATACAGCTGCAGGTTGGGGTCGCGTTTGCCTTCGCGGCCGTGTTTGCCCAGGCGCGCCTGGTATTGCTCCCAGTAGCCGGCCAGTTCGCCGCTCCAGACCCGGTCGCGCTGCACTTGCGCGCCTATCTTGTCCAGCCGCTGCTCGATGGCCTTGAGGTAGCGCGGCAGCTCCTTGAGCCATTCGGCCGGGGTTTCGCGGACGAAGCCGGGATAGACCAGGTTGCTCAGTTGCAGTTTGATGTCGTTCAGCGCCATGGCCTGGGCCAGGTCGATCTTGCCCTTGAAGCGCTTTTGCAGGCCGTGCCAAGCCTTAAGGATTTCCAGGGTCAGTTTGGCCAAGCGTTCGGCGTGGCCGGTCCAGTCGCCGCGTTTGCTGTCGGCCAGTTTGGCCAGGGCGACACCGTCGCGCGGCAGCGGCTCGACATCGGCGAGGATGCAGCTGTCGAGGCTGGCCAGGAGGATATCTTCGACCAGGGCTTCGATGCGGCCCAATTCGCGGTGCAACAGGCCCAACTCGGTCAACCCCGGCAGCTTGCCGCGCAGGTACTTGGCCGGTTCGGCCAATTGCTGCAACAGCAGGCGCTGTAGGGCGCGGCGGTGTTGGTAGTTGGCTTCGGCCTGGGTCGGGAAGCGGCCTTCCTGCACCGTCCCGCTCTCCTCAACCAGCGCCGGGTAGACGGTCATGGAGAGCCCGGCGATTTTTTGCTGGGTCTTCTCCGCGACTTCGGCGAAGGCCTTGGCCTCGACCGTGCGCGGCGCCTGCTCGGCTTTGGGGATGGCCAACGCGGCCTGGCTGGCCTCGCTGAAACGCGCGGTCAGCACGGCCAGGTCGCGGCCTTCGCCGAGGAATTTGCCGTGGCTGTCGACCACCTCGATATTCATCCGCAGGTGACTGTCGAGCGCGGCATCGGCCTCGGCCCAGGCTTCGTCCGGCACGCGGGTGCCGGTCATGCGCTGCAATTCGCGGCCGAGCGCCTGCGGCAGGTTTCCGTCGGCGAAGGCGATTTTGCTCAGGGCGGCACCGACGAAATCCGGCACCGGCACGAAGTTCTTGCGCAGCGCCTTGGGCAGGCCGCGCACCAGGGCCATGCATTTGGCTTCCAGCAAGCCGGGCACCAGCCATTGCAGGCGCTCGGCCGGCAATTGCGGCAGCAGCGGCGCCGGCACGCGCAGGGTCACGCCGTCGCGCGGATGATTGGGTTCGAAGTGGTAGGTCAGCGGCAAGGTCAGCTCGCCCAGGCGCAGGGTGTCCGGGTACTGCGCGGCGGTGACTTCGGAGGCCGAACGCGCCAGCACATCCTCCTCGCGCATGATCAGCAACTGCGGGTTGTTCGCGCTCTCTTTTTTGTACCAGCTGTCGAAGGTCGCGCTCTGGTAAATATCCGCCGGCAAGCGCGCCTGGTAATAGGCGAACAGGGTTTCCTCGTCGGCGAGAATATCGCGGCGCCGGGCCTTGGCTTCCAGCTCGTCGAGCTGTTCCAGCAACTGCCGGTTGGCCGTCAGGCATTTGGCCCGGGAGTGGATCTCGCCGCCGACCAGGCCCTCACGGATAAACAGCTCGCGCGAAACCGCGGGGTCGATGGGACCGTAATGCACCGGCCGCCGGCCGACCACGATCAGACCGTAGAGGCTGATCTGCTCGTAGGCGACGACCTGGCCGCGCTTCTTCTCCCAGTGCGGTTCCAGGTGGTTTTTCTTGATCAGGTGCGGCGCCAGCGGCTCGATCCAGTCCGGCTCGATCTTCGCCACCATGCGCGCGAACAGCTTGGTGGTTTCCACCAGCTCGGCGGCCATGATCCAGTTGGGTTTCTTTCTACCCAGCCCGGATGAGGGGTGCACCCAGAAGCGCCGCTGCCGCGCGCCGAGGTAGTCGCCCTCCTCGGTTTTCTGGCCGATCTGGCTGAGCAGGCCGGAGAGGATCGCCTTGTGTACCGCGGCGTAGCCTTTGGCGCGTTGCGCGGCTTCGTCCTTGTCGGCCAGTTCTTGTTCTTTGTAGGAGCCAGCTTGCTGGCGATCCTGTGTATTCGGCGTCTGGCCTTTAGCTCGCTGATCGCCAGCGAGCTGGCTCCTACCCTGCGTGCTGCTGCCTGACGATAGCTGCAAATCACGGGCAATCAACACCAACTGCCGATGGGCATCGCGCCATTCGCGCAGGCGTAAATAGTTGAGGAAGTTCTTCCTGCACCAGCTGCGCAGCGCGCCGCTGCCCAGTTCCTGGCGCTTTTCCTCGAAGCCGCGCCAGAGGTTGATCAGCGCGGCGAAGTCGGAGTCGACATCCTTCCATTGCGCATGGGCCTGGTCGGCGGCCTGTTGGCGATCCGATGGGCGTTCGCGCACGTCCTGCACCGACAGGGCGCTGGCGACGATCAACACTTCATCGAGGCTGCCCTGCTTGGCGCCTTCCAGGACCATACGACCGAGGCGCGGGTCTATCGGCAGGCGCGCCAGTTGGCGACCCAGCGGCGTGAGCTGGCTTTCGCGGTTGACCGCGGACAGCTCCTGCAACAGGTTGAAGCCATCGCTGATCGCCTTACCGTCCGGCGGCTCGATAAAGGGGAAATCCTCGATGGCGCCAAGACGCAGATGGAGCATCTGCAGGATCACCGCCGCCAGGTTGGTGCGCAGGATTTCCGGATCGGTAAAGGCCGGGCGGCCGTTGAAATCCTCTTCGCTGTACAGGCGCACGCAGATGCCCGGCTCGACCCGCCCGCAACGGCCCTTGCGCTGATTGGCGCTGGCCTGGGAGATGGCTTCGATGGGCAGGCGCTGGACCTTGGCACGGTAGCTGTAGCGACTGATGCGCGCCGTACCGCTGTCGATCACATAACGAATGCCCGGCACCGTCAGCGAAGTCTCGGCGACGTTGGTGGCCAGAACGACCTTGCGCCCGGACATCGGCTGGAAGATTTTCTGCTGCTCGGCCGGGGTCAGACGCGCATACAGCGGCAGCACTTCGGTAAACCTGAGATTGGCCTTGCGCAGCACCTCGGCGCAGTCGCGGATCTCGCGCTCGCCGGGCAGGAACACCAGCACGTCGCCGGGACGTTTGCCTGCGCTTTTCTCGAAGGCGGCGATTTCATCCAGGCTGGCGAGAATCGCCTGATCGACCGAGAGATCTTCCTCGACGCGGTTGCCGTCTTCGTCCTGTTCGGCGGTCAGCGGTCGGTACCAGGTGTCGACCGGGTAGGTGCGCCCGGAAACCTCGACGATGGGCGCGCCGCCGAAATGCTCGGAGAAGCGCTGCAGGTCGATGGTCGCCGAAGTGATGATCAGCTTGAGGTCGGGCCGGCGCACCAGCAGGGTTTTCAGAAAGCCCAGGAGGAAGTCGATATTCAGGCTGCGTTCGTGGGCTTCGTCGACGATCAGGGTGTCGTACTTTTCCAGATAGCGGTCGTGCTGGGTTTCGGCGAGCAGGATGCCGTCGGTCATCAGCTTGATCAGGGTGCTGTCTTTGCTCTGGTCCTCGAAGCGCACCTGGTAACCGACCAGTTCGCCCAGCGGCGTGCCGATTTCTTCGGCCACCCGCGTCGCCACGCTGCGCGCCGCCAGCCGTCGCGGCTGGGTGTGGCCGATCAGGCCATGCACGCCGCGGCCCAGCTCCAGGCAGATTTTCGGTAACTGGGTGGTCTTGCCGGAGCCGGTCTCGCCGGCGATCACCACCACTTGATGCTTGGCGATGGCGGCCTTGATTTCGTCGCGCTTGGCGGCGATCGGCAAGGCATCGTCGTAGCGCATGGCCGGCACGCTGAGCTTGCGCGCCTCGACCTTGGCCACCGAGGCCTGGAAACGCTCGACCCATTGCGCCAGCTTGGCCTCGTCCACCGGCGTTTGCTTGCGCAGCTCGTGCAACTGGCGGCGTAAGCGGTGGCGGTCGGCCAGCAGCGTTTGTTCGAGGTTATTCAGCAGTTGGTCTATGGCGGGAGTCTGGTCGGTCATCGGGGCCGTGGCGAGCAATCGGTGGGATGGGCGCGGCAAACCGGGGTCGCCGGCTCGCTCGTTCGCAGTCGGGTACGCCCACGAAATTTTCAGCTGGCGATTGTCGCAGATTTCCCCACGCAGCGCGCACAACCAGGGCCGTAGGATCGCCCGACGGCCGTGCACGGGGGAATCACCCTGTATGGCTTTAGAAATAACACTGGCGAAATAAAAGCGGCGACACCCTGACTCGTCGCCGCAATGGTGGT
>CBIHQF010000052.1:0-12412 GCA_966211665.1 uncultured Pseudomonas sp.
ACAGAACTTTGGCAGCCATGGGGTTACTCCTGAATTATTAGGCTCTGTTGACATATGCGAGTGCGCCGCGTTGCTGGGCCAAAGCCCGCCAGGCTAGGCGCGGGACGCAGGTAATGGTTATCCCTTGGCAAGTCCCGCAACAACGCATGGCGGGCTTTGGCACGCAACCCGAAGGGACGGGGCCGCCTTGTCGCAGGACTGCGTTCCTCGTCGTTCATTTGAAATCACCAAACTTCTCTCCTCGCGCCTTGTCTTGCGACAAGGCGGCCTCCGTCGCGGCTGACTCGCATATCTCAACAGAGCCTATTGGCGCCGCGGGAATCAGCGGCAAAATCAACGAGGCGCAGGTGCCACGACCCGCGCGCGAGCGCAGCTGTAACTCGCCCTGATGGGCGCGCGCCACGGCCTTGACCACCGCCAGGCCGAGACCGGTTCCAGTGGTTTTGGTGGTGAAAAAGGGTTCGCCCAGACGCGCCAGCGTGGCCGGGTCCATGCCCGGGCCGTTATCGCTGACGCACAGGCGCAGACTATTGCCGCGCCGATACAGGTGAATCTTCAAGCGCACCTCGCGCCCGCCAGCCTGAGTCGCGTTCTCCAGCAGGTTGAGCACGGTGCCGACCAGGGTGTCGCGGTTGCACAACAACTCGCCGTCGCGGCTGTCGCACTGCCAGCGCACCGCCATGCCCTGCACATGGGATTCGGCCGCCGCGCGCAACGCCTCGAACAGCGCATTGGGCGCCAGCCGGTCGGGCAACGGCAGATCGCCACGGGCGAAGATCAGCATGTCGCGCACCTGATGCTCCAGCTCGTGCAGGCGCTCTTTCAAACGGCCGGCAAAGCGCTGCTGCTGCTCGGCCGGCAGCACCTGCTCGGTCAAATGACTGGCGTAGAGCAACGCGGCGGACAGCGGCGTGCGAATCTGATGGGCCAGCGAGGCGACCATCCGCCCCAGGGCGGACAAGCGCTCATGTCGCGACAATTGATCCTGCAGGCGTCGGGTTTCCGTCAGATCGGTCAACAGCACCAGCTGGCCGGGCTCGGCATGCAGCGAACGGGTGGCGATCGACAGACGCCGCCCGTCCTTCATCGAGATTTCATGGCCGTCGTCTTCGCGGGGGGCGAAGTTACGGGCGATCACCTGGCGCCAGAGCATGCCGACCAGGGGCTGGCCGAGCTGAGTGCGCGCTACCGGATTGGCTTCGCGCACCACTCCCTGGCCATCGATCACTATCACCCCACCGGGCAGCAGATCGAGCAGGCTTTGCAAGCGATGGGCGAGACGTTCCTTCTCCGCCAACTCCTGCATGCGCTGGGCGCTGACCAGGGCCAACTGCCCTTTCAACTCGGTCACCCGCGCCTCCAGCATGCTGTAGGACTCGCTGAGCTGGGTCGACATCTGGTTGAACAGCGCGAAGGCCTGTTCCAGGCCGGCGCGGCTCGCATCCTCGGCGGTTGCGGGCGAGGCGGGTTCAGCGTGCAGGGGCGATACGGCGGATGGCTTCATGGTTTTCTCTCGTGCAGCAAGCCGTCATAAGACAGTCGGTTACAGGAGAGATAGCAATACCCGTGCCTAAAAAATATCGCTTATTTTTCAATGAGTTAAAAAATAATGCGAAAAGCGCGTCAAAGCGCTGGCTATCCGTCAGCGCGAGAACGCCGCGTGCCTACAGCAGGCACGGGGCATCGACAGACAGCATAGGGGAAGGTAAGGAACAACCCGGATTGCGCTGGCGCTTATCCGGGCTACAGGCCGGCTGATCACCAGTGCAAGGGCTAAACCACTCCCGTAGGAGCCAGCTTGCTGGCGATGCTTTTGAGCTACGAAGATCGCCAGCAAGAACTTGGCGTCCCCCTGAGCCCTACAGGGAGGCGCTGGCATGGTGGTAGATGTTCAAGCGGGAAACTTGCAACCCGGATTGCGCTGGCGCTTATTCGGGCTACGAGCCGGCTGGAGAAGGTACGGCGCTATTCGTCCAGCCCTTCGTCGTCACGGCGGCCCATCCCGTATTTGCGCATTTTCTCGACCAGGGTGGTCCGGCGGATACGCAAACGTTCGGCGGCTCGCGCGACTACACCGCTGGCGTCGTCCAGCGCCTGTTGGATCAAGCCCTGTTCGAGGTTGCCCAGGTAGTCTTTGAGGTCCAGTCCTTCGGGCGGCAGCATCGCCGGCGCATCCATACCGGGCAGACCGGCAGCCACTATCGCAGCGCGCTCTTCCAGTTCGTCGCGCAGGCTGGTGGTCAGATCTTCGTCTTCGTCGTCGACATGGCGGAATTTCTTCGGCAACTCGCCGACACCGATAACGCCGTAGGGATGCATGATCGCCATGCGCTCGACCAGATTGGCCAGCTCGCGCACGTTGCCCGCCCAGTCATGCCGACACAACGACATGATGGCCGCCGAATTGAAACGGATCGAACCGCGCTTCTCGAATTCCATGCGCGAGATCAGTTCGTTCATCAACAACGGAATGTCTTCGACGCGCTCGCGCAGCGGCGCCATTTCGATGGGGAAAACGTTCAAGCGGTAATAGAGGTCTTCGCGAAAGCTGCCTGCCTCGATCATTTGCTCCAGATGTTTGTGCGTGGCGGCGATGATGCGTACATCGGCCTGCTGGGTTTTGTTGCTGCCCACTCGCTCGAAGGTCCGCTCTTGCAGTACCCGTAACAGCTTGACCTGCATGGGCAGTGGCATGTCGCCGATTTCGTCGAGGAACAGGGTGCCGCCGTTGGCCAGTTCGAAACGTCCGGCGCGACTGGTGATGGCGCCGGTAAAGGCGCCCTTCTCATGACCGAACAATTCGCTTTCGAGCAGTTCCGCCGGAATAGCGCCGCAGTTGACCGGCACGAAAGGCGCATCGCGGCGCTTGGAGTGGTAATGCAGGTTGCGCGCGACCACTTCCTTGCCGGTACCGGACTCGCCGAGGATCAACACGCTGGCTTCGGTATCGGCGACCTGCTGCATCATCTGCCGCACTTGCTGGATCGCCCGACTGGTGCCGACCAGGCTGCGGAACAGATTGGTCTCGCGTTGGCGACCGCGCTCGCGGGCCTGGTCGTACATTTCGCGGTAGACCTGCGCACGGTGCAAGGAGTCGAGCAGTTTGTTGTAGCTGGGGGGCATATCCAGGCTAGTCAGCACGCGACGGCGTAGGCTTTCCGGCCATTCCGCGGCCGCCTGCTGGGCGAGCATCAGCACGGGCAAGAACTCGTCCCAGGCCTCCAACTGCTTGAGCAGCTCGAGCGGGCCGCCCTTGCTTTGCACCTCGCCCAGTAACACGGTCAGCACATCTCGACTGGACGACAACGCATCGACCGCTTCGCGCCAATCCTGGCTGCTGCAGGCGAGATGATCTTCCCCCAGAAAATTCAGGATGACCGTTACATCGCGACGACGCTCATGGTCATCGTCAATCAACAGAATTTTGGTTTCACGCCACATATTATTTTTTTCTGACCCGGGAATGACAGGACGCACAGATCCATTGGCGCATAACGAACGCAATCAATTGGCCACTAGTAAAGTCAATTTAGCCGACGTAGTCAATTTTATGGCGTGCTTTTTTTGTTCCATCCGACAGATAGTCCAAGAGACTGTTTAAAAAGATCGGATAGATTCAGGGAGTTTAGTCGAGGTTGGCGATAGCGCAGATGGAAGGGTCTGCCTCGCAGCAAGGTTGGCAGGCTGTCGAAAAACCACCCGCCACGTTCAACCAAACAGTTGATAGACCTTGGCACCTTGTTGGGACTGGTTCAATTGCACGAGCTCCCTGGCCAGGCGTTGCTGCTCGGCCTGACAGACGCCGACCAGCTCGCGGTAAAGGTCCAGCAATTCTTGCATGCGCGCACGCAGGACGTCCTCGTCGAGAACAGCTTCGACCATTGCCTCATCGATGGCCTGGCGGCACTGCAGATCCAGCTCTCCGATAGCGGCCCAATCCTTATTGGTCAAGGCATTGCGCAAGGCGCTTCCGGTTTCTTGCAGGCGCTGCACAGATGAACTCATGAACTTGCTCCTCACACGCGCAACGCGCTCATTGGCCGATGGCGTCCCAACCGATCTTCACATTACGCAGTAGACCCGCCACTTCGTCCAGAGGTGCGGCCTCATTTTTCAGGTTCGCTTCGAGCAATCGCGCAACCATGTACTCATAAAGGTTATCCAGATTGGCAGCCACTTCGCCACCCTGCTCCAGATCGAGCCCCTCGCGCAAACCGCCGATGATACCTATGGCTTTGCCGATAAGCTCGCCCTTGAGCGCAGTCTGGTCGCGCTCCATGGCGCCGCGCGCTTGCGCCAAACGCGCCAGGCCGCCTTCCATCAGCATCTGGATCAGCCGATGCGGGCTGGCTTCCATTGCCTGAGCCTGGGTGTTGACGGTTTGGTACTGCTTGAGGGCCGCCATCGCGTTCATTGTCGCTCTCGCTATTCTGCTTGCTGGATACCTTGGGTATCGGCGCTGAAACGCAAAGCTTTAACGACGAAATCAGTT
This sequence comes from uncultured Pseudomonas sp., assembly GCA_966211665.1. Lineage (GTDB taxonomy): Bacteria > Pseudomonadota > Gammaproteobacteria > Pseudomonadales > Pseudomonadaceae > Aquipseudomonas. Next base: position 4,493 of record CBIHQF010000052.1, read on the forward strand.
TCCTGCAGCCGGCTCGACTTCCGGGCCGATAGCGTCCCAGGCAGTCTTGATCTGCCCCAGCAAGGCCTGAACTTCGTCCAGGGTGCGCGGCGTGTCGTCCAGCGCAACGCCAGCCAGACGACGGGTCATATAGTCGTAGAGCGAGTCGAGGTTCTCGGCGATTTCGCCGCCCAGTTGCTTATCCAAACCTGCCTGCAAGGCACCCAGGATGGTGATGGTGCTGCCCACGGCCATGCCACGAATCTCGGTATCGCCTTCGAGCTGAGCGTGCTTGGCCAACATCACCCGTTGCAAAGCACCGTCGAGCAACATCTGTACGGTGCGATACGGCGATACATCGTGGCTGGTCTTGACCTGTTTGTAGGTGTCGATCGGGTGCTTGCTCATTAGTTATCCTTTTTCACGAAGCCCGGCAGGCTGGCCAATTGGCTGGCGAGGCTTTCGCTGGTTTTCTGCAAACGGCCGACCAGCGCATCCATGGCGTTGTACTGACTATAGAGACGCGCCTGCACCTTCTCGATCCGCAGAGTCAACGCCTCGCGCTGTTTGTCGATGCTGCTGATGGTGGATTGCAAACCATTTTCGCGCTGCTGAAATACTCCGTCGGCCCCCAGATAGGGTTTGACCACGGCCTCCAGACGGCCCATCAAGCCTTCTTCGCCCGAGAGAAATTCGGAGACCTTGTCGTACTTGTCGATGAGCGCAGTGTCCAGCTTTGTCGAATCGATACTCAGCTTGCCGTCTTTCTGGGTGGTAATGCCCAGTTCGGCGAGCGATTGCACACCCAGGCTGTCGCCCAACTGCACAAGCTCCTTGCGCATCCCGCTGAGCAGGTTACGGATTGAGGTATCGCCCAGCAGAGGACCGGTCACTGGCGCCTTGCCTTCGCCAACGGATACGACTGTCGTCAGCTCATTGGTGGTTTGCACCAGCTTGTTATAGGTGTCGACGAACTTTTGCAGGTTGCCGCGCACCGTGCCCTTATCCTGGGCGACCGTGATGTCAATGGTCTTGTTCGCTGCGATGTCGTCCGCCGACTGGGCGCTGACCAGATTGATTGTGATGCCTTCGATCACGTCGTCGACGGTATTGCTCAGCTTCACCACCGACAAGCCATCGACGGTGAACATCGCGGATTTCGCCGTATCGATCGACTTGCTGTCACTGTCGACGGTGGACGCCAGGGTCGTCAGGCTGTTATCGCCGGCACTCAAATCATCGGTGGTCGCGGTAACGCTCAGATCCTCGCCATTGCTCGACTGAATGACCAGGCGCGAGCCGCCGTCGACGGTTTCGATAGTGGCGCTGATACCCTGGGCCGCACCATCGGTGTTGATTTTCTGGCGGATCGTATCGAGCGAGTCTTCGGCGCCTATGGCCACCGCCAGATTGACCGCACCACTGTCGATATTCAGCGTGCCGGCCTTGAAGGTCGCCGTCGCTCCGCCCGCCACCAGTGGCAGTTGAGCGGTGCTGTTGCCCGCGGAAAAGGTCAAAGCCGTCAGCGCGTTGGCGCCTTGAGTGACGCCGTCCTGGCTCGCGGCAATCTGGATATCGTTACCCTCGCCGGTTTTCGAAGAGCTGAGGATCAGCCGCGAACCCGAGGCGTCGGTGACGATACTGGCGCTGACGCCGGTGCTGGCCCCTGCCGTGTTGATCGCATCGCGCACGCCGAGCAAGCTGTTGTTGCTCGCATCGATATCCACATCGAAGCTGCTGGCGCCAACGCTGACGGTCAGCGAGCCGGAATTGAAGGTAGCCGCCGAACCGCCGGTTACCGACGACAACGCCACCTTGCTGCCGGACGCGAGCTGCTGCACTTGCAAGCTGAACTTACCGACCGGCACGTCGCCGTTGGCGGTCGCAGTAAGCACCGATGAGTTGGAGGAGGAAACCGTCTGCTTTTGAAATGCAGAAGCTTTATTGAGGCTCTGCAGCACCGAACTGAGCTCACCGACGACAGAGCGCAGACTTCCGAGTGCAGAGATACGCGAGGTGGTGGTCTTTTCGAGTCGGTTCAGCTGCAGCTCCTTGGGAGCGCGCTCCGAATTGACCAGAGCCTTTACGATGCTGTCGATATCGATTCCTGAGCCAACGCCCGTAATCCCGACCATGATTCACCTCGCCAAAATAGTGACGGCGCAACGCCAATAGGTATTACGCAGTCAAAAGCCATGCCAGCGAAAAGCTAGGCTTCGGCTTTGAACAACAAACTGCGGACCTCCGAAAGATTCTCTGCCAATTGCAGGGCTTCCTCGGAAGGTATTTGCCGGATCACATCGCCAGAGCCCGCATCGGTAACCTTGACCACAACCCGGCCACTGGTTTCTTCCACCGAGAAATTGATGCTGCGGCGAACCGACTGCACAAAATCCTGGATGGACGCGACGGCGTCTTCGATCTGCTCGCGGCTGGCGCTTTCGCCTTCAACCGCTGTTCCGGGCTTGAGCTTGCCAGCCACCGGCTCATCGCCAATCTTGCTTGCACCGGACTCCGAAGCCTTGTTCTGCATGGCGTCGTGTGGCGCTAAACGCGCAGACTCGCGGGTTGCGACCTGAATAAGCGGTTTTTGTATCGAGCCGATGTCCATAAATTTCTCCTCACAAAGAGGGAACGGGGAGAAGAGCTAAGCCCTTCTCCCCGCAGTCTAGCGCTTTTGCCCTTATCCGAGCAGGCTGAGTACAGCCTGTGGCAACTGGTTGGCCTGGGCCAGAATCGCGGTACCGGCTTGCTGCAGGATCTGATTCTTGGTCAGTTCCGAGGTTTCCGCAGCGAAGTCGGTGTCGCGGATCCGGCTGCGGGCAGCCGAGGCGTTTTCCCCAATGTTTTGCAGGTTGGAGATGGTGTTCTCGAAGCGGTTCTGCACCGCACCGAGCTGGGCACGCTGGCTATCGATGTTGGAGATCGCACCGTTGACCACACCCAGGGCGTTCTGTGCACCTTCGGCAGTACTGATATCGATATCCGCTACCGAGTTCAGCTCACTGAAGCCATCGGTACCGATGGTGGCATCCAGGTTGGTCATCGAGAAGGCATCCGCCGCTTCGAGACGAACCACACCGTCAGCGCGGGCGCCGCCCGCTGCCGCGATGGTTGCCGCCGCACCGATCACATCCCCCGCTTCGGTTCCTTCGAAGTCGTAGGACTGCAGAGAAGCACCGTCAGCAGCGCCGTCCTGGAAGGCGTCGATGATGATCGAGTCGCCGCGCTCGCTGACCAACTCGATGGTGTCGCCCAAGGAGCGGGCGGCGATACCGGTGGAGCCGGTTTCCTTGTTGATCGCGTCAGCCAGGGCCGAGAGGTCGGTGGCGTCGGTGATGTTGGCGGAGATGGTCACCCCGGCGTCGGCGTTGGCATTGTTCGAGCCGTACAGGGTGAACGAGGCGGTGCCGCTGGATACGCCGGACAGCTGCGCCACGGTGCGGGCGTTAGCGGTGACACCGGTAGTGTCGGACTTGCTGTTGATCGCCTGGGAAATATCGCGAGCACTAGAGCCGGCGGAGTAGCTGAAATCAGCGGTGCCCAATTTGCCGGTGATGGTACCGCTGGCGCCCTGGTAGCCCTGGCCGGATGCGGTCAGGTCGCTGAAGCCGGAAGCCGATGCAGCGGCGGCAACGCCCGAACTGTCGAAGCGGTTGATACCGATGCGGCTGGCGTCGGCGGAGCCGATCGATACGTTGATGGTCTCGTAGGCGTTAGCACCGACCTGGAAGCTCTGGGAACCGAAGGTACCGTCGAGAATCTTGCGGCCACCGAAGCTGGTGGTGTCGGCGATGCGATCCAGTTCTTGTTGCAGCTGGGCAACTTCGCCTTGCAGAGCGGCACGCTCGGTGGCGCCGTTGGAGCCGTTGGCCGATTGCAGAGCGAGGTCACGCATACGCTGCAGCAAACCGGTGGACTGCTGCAGAGCACCTTCAGCGGTCTGCGCCAGGGAGATACCGTCGTTGGAGTTACGCACCGCTACGTTCAAGCCATTGATCTGGCTGGTCAGGCGGTTGGAGATCTGCAGACCGGCGGCATCGTCTTTGGCGCTGTTGATGCGGAAACCAGTGGAAAGGCGCTGAAGTGAAGTATCCAGCCCTTTGGACGAGGAATTGAGGTTACGCTGAGTGTTCAGCGAAGCTACGTTGGTGTTGACTGTAAGGGCCATGGTAATTGCCTCCAAAGGACCGTGTTGCTTAGTTTGTCTGAGCTTGCGAGCTTTGGGTCTGCTTTGCTCAGACGCCCCATTAAGTTCGCATTCGTACTTTGTATCGGCGCTCCTTTGGGAAGCTTTAGCAACTTGTTTGAAGTTTTTTTATGCTTTACCGACAAGTAGTTAGCGTCAGAAAAACGAAAAAAGCGCGGCATTGCCGAGTTTCCGACAGGCATTTTGCAATTATTTCGGCCGATTTGCGGCTCATCCACACCCGCCAGAACCTAATCCGGCAACCAAGCCGCACGCCAAGCGTCGACATTGCCCGCTTGCAACATCCACTTATCCATCACCTGAGCCCGCAGTTCATCGCCCATCCTGGCCGTCGCATCCAGATCGTTGATGTGCATGCGAATCGCATCCACCCAATCCTTGAAGCGGTTCTTTACCCGGGTGACCGGCAGATCACCGCGGTAGCACAACACATCGCTGCAAATCACCGGATAACCGCAGGCGCCATATTCCAGCAAGCGTAGGTTGCTCTTGCAGTCGTTGAACAGGTTCTGCTCGACCGGCGCCAGCGCCAGATCGAGATCCAGAGCAGCGAGCGCCGCGGGGTAATCATCTATATCGACACCTACATGAATTTCATGCACGTAGGGGCGAATTTTTTCTGGGCACATGCCGAAGAACACCCATTCGACCTCGCCCGCCAGTTCGCGAATCACATCGGCGATCAGCTCCAGATCGCCTCTGTGCCCCATGCCGCCGGCCCAACCCACGCGCGGTTTGTTGCCGCGCTGGCGCCGACTGGAAAGCCCCTGCCACCACTGCACCGGCAAGCGGTTCTCGATCACCCGTATATCCGGATGGAAACCGGATAGTGCGTCGGCAAGGGGCGCGGTGGACACCACGAAGCGGTCGACATAGCTCAGGCCGCGGCGCATGGACTTGATGATGTCCTTGGGCATCTTGTGAAAGCTTTTGATCGGCAAGTTGGGCAGGTAGTCGTCCAGCTCGTAGACCTTGAAGGCACGGGAGAACTGCTTGATACGGCGCATGGCCTCCAGCCGTTCATCGCCGATCTGCCGTTGCAGCACTATGACGTCGGGGTCGTAGCGCTGCAGATCGACCACCTGCAACAAGCCTTCCGAGAGCATGCCATCGATCAACGCGGCGTCGCGCAATGCCTCGAACGGTTTGATGATGCGATAGTTGCCACAGCCCCAGGGGTCGGCCGGGTGCGCCAGAACCACGGGTAACGGCCGCCAGGACAGCGGCCGCCAGGTCAGACCGGAGTCCGGCTCGATTTCAAAGCCTTTACCGTTCAACGAGAGGTTGCGGTTATAGGCCGGATCGCTGGCCAGCGTCGGCAACCACTTGGCGTACATGGCGTCCTGCTCGCCGACGAAGCGCTTGCGTTTGGCCTCTGCCGAGGCCGGGTCGACCTTCTTTTGGCTGACGCTGCCCTCGTGCAACAGCACGGCATGGGGCGTCCAGACGTTGAGATAACCCGCCGCACCGACCTTCAAGCACAGATCGATATCGTTGTAAGAAACCTTGAAGGCATGCTCGTCCATCCCCTCTACTTGGTCGTACACCGACTTGCGGATCATCAGGCAGGCGGCGGTCACCGCACTGTAGTTCTGATCGATCTGCAAGCGCTGCATATAGCCGGGCGCATCCATCGGCTCGCCGATAAAGGGGTGATCGGCCGGGCCGCGCAGGCCGAGCAATACCCCGGCGTGCTGGATGCGCCCGTCCGGGTAGAGCAGCTTGGCGCCGACGATGCCGACCTCGGGGCGCTGGGCGTGGTTGAGCAATTCGTCCAGCCAATCCTCGCGGATGATCGCGGTGTCGTTGTTGAGCAGTACCAGGTACTCGCCGCGCGCCTGGCCCACGGCCATGTTGTTGATCGCCGCGTAGTTGAACGGGTGCGGATAACGCAGCACGCGCAACTGCGCCTCGCCCAGGCTTTCGATGCCGGCCAGCCACTCGCGGGCCTCGGGGGTTTCGCTGTTGTTGTCGACGATCAGCAATTCGTAATGCGGGTAGCGGGTTTTCTCCAGCAGGCTTTCCACGCAGCGTTGCAGGATCGGCAACTGGTCCTTGGTCGGGATAATGATGGATACCAACGGCTGCGCCTGGTGCCCGTAGCGGATGCGGTAACGGCCCGGCAGGTGCGCCAGCAGCTCGGCCTGATAACCGCGACTGGCCAGATGGCGCAGGATAGCCGCGCGCTCCGCCGGCTGATCCTCGAGCCGAGGGGCATCGATGATGACCAGGGGTTCATCGATATGGCCGAAGCCGGTCAAGCCGCCCTGCTCGATCAAGCGCAAGATCAGCTCGAATTCCAAGGCCCCGGCGTACTCGGCGGCGAAGCCGCCGGCTTCGATGACGACATCGCGGCGCAGCAGCCAATGCCGCGCCATGCCCGCCGGGAAGCTGAGCAGCATGTCCAGGTTGAAGCCCGGGCGAAATGCCGGCCCCAGGCCATTGGCCGAGCGCAGCAGCTCGTCGCCATAGGCCGCCCGGCAAGCGCCGCCGCCATGCAGCAGTTCCAGCGCCATCATCAGCAAGCCGCTGGCGGTGAACTGATCGCCGGCCTGTGCCAACATCGCCCAGTCGAAATCCGCCTCGGCGAGCAGTTGGTTGAGCGCCTCGACATACCCGGCAGCCGTCACGCCCATGCAGCGCACGCGGGAATCGGCGACCTCGAGTTCAGCCGCCGCGCCGGTGCTGAGCACCATTATCTGCAGGCGCGCGTAGCGATGTTCCGGCGCAACCAGGCTATCGAGCGTCGTCCGTACTTTGTCGACTTCGCCGTGCAGATCCAGCAGCAGGATGCCGAAGGTCGGCCCACCGAGGTTGGCCTCAAGGTACTCAGTGATCATACGCGCCTGCACTGCAGTGGGCAGGCGCATGTCCAGCCACATGCGAATGCCATCGCGCGCCGGCTCCTGCAGCACACCGCCGGCATCGCGCAGCGGCGCGAATCCGCTCAAGGCTGGCGCCACCCGGCTAACCGCCTGACGCGCTTCGGCGCGCTTGGCCGCCTCGGCCAGGCGATCGCGCAGCGGAAAATCCTGCCACGCCTCGGCTGGGCTGCCGAGCGCACGGCAGCGCACCTGGGCATCCGGGCGAGGGTTGTACAGGCCCATGACGTGGATCTGCGCGGTAAACACCTGCACGCCCTTCTGCCACAGCGGCAGCATGTCGCCCTGCTGTTGGCGCTGCTCGGCATGCTTGCGAAAGCACGACAACGGCTCGCACAAATAGGCCAGACTGCCGTGGCGCAGCACGTTCACGTACATCGCCAGGTCGTTGATCGCCCGCACCGTTTGCCCATTGAGGCAGCAGACGTTGGGCTTGATCTCGGCCAGATGGGCGCGGCGGAACATCACCGTGCTCGGCTCGCCGATAAAGTTCATCGGTGCATCGGCGAGGTAGCCGATCAGGTCGTCGCCGTTGAGAATGCTGTCCTGCTCGAATGGACAGCAGGTCGCCGGCACGTCCGGCAGCGGCAAGCCGGATTCGTCGATCAACAGGCGGCGGCTGGTCACCAGGCTGACATCGGGATTGGCCTCGAACGCCTCGACCATGCGCGCGATGCAGTCGTTGAGCAGAATGTCGTCGTCGTTGAGGAATTTGACGAACTCGCCCTCGGCCTCGACCACGCACTGGGTGTAGTTCATCAACCCGCCGAGGCCAGGCTGGTTGCGAATCACCCGGATCGGATGGCGGCTATGGCCGAGATGGCGCTCGAGAATGCGCTGGATACCCTC
>CBIHQF010000053.1:0-12272 GCA_966211665.1 uncultured Pseudomonas sp.
CGGAGGAGGGCGAGTTGCGCCCGCAACTGCTCGATCGCTTCGGCCTGTTCGTGCGCCTCGGCCAGCAGATCGACGCCGCCACCCGCGAACGCATCGTGCGTAGCCGTCTGCAGTTCGACCGTGATCCCCAGGGCTTCGTCGAGGCGCAACGCGATGCACAGCAATGCCTGAGCGAACGTCTGGAGCAAGCCCGGGCGACGGTCGCCCGCCTGGAATTCAGTGACGCACTGCACCGTCAGGTCAGCGCGCTGTGCTACGCCGCCGGGGTGGAAGGGGTGCGCGCCGACCTGGTACTGCTGCGCGCAGCCTGCGCCCACGCCGCCTGGCAGCAGCGCGATGAAATAGGTGCGGCGGATGTCGAGGCGGTGGCCGAGCTGGTGCTGGCCCATAGACGAAAAAATCCGCCGGATGCGCCGCCATCGTCCGCCCAGGACAACCTGGGCAACGGCTCGGCCAATGACCAGTCACCGCCCGATGGCGGCAGCGATTGGGGCGAGATGCCGCCGCAGCCCGTGCCGACCCAAAGCCTCGCCGGGGCGAGGCCGCTGCCGCTAAAAAAGCCTTGAGCCAACGGCCTGCAAGCGGGCCGCTGGCGGGGAAAGGTGAGCAGGCTGGAAGGCTGAGGGCGACGGGAGCGGCGCCGAGCCCGCGCATTCATTGGCCACGCACCCTGCTGAACAAGAAGGCCGCGCCGCTGCTGGCGGAGCACCTGCAATTCCACCGCCAGGCCGCCGAAGACGGTCTGCTGCATTGCCTGTTACTCGACTGTTCCGGGTCGATGCTCAAGCGCAGCAACCTGGCCCTGGCCAAGGGCCTGCTGCTGCGCTGGACCGCGCAGATCTACCGGCAACGCGGCGAGCTGGCGGTGATCGGCTTTGCTGGCAACCAGGCGCGGCTGTTGCAGCGCCCGCAAAAGGCCGTGCCCTATAACGACGCCTGGATAGCCGCGATAGGCGGTGGCGGCGGTTCGCCGGCGACCAGCGCGGTGCAACTGGCCGAGCGCACCCTGGCCAAGGTACGCAAATCCGCGCCGGGCAAAAAAATCGGCCTGTGGCTGCTTAGCGATGGGCGTTTCAGCCAACTGCCCGAGCGCCCGCGGCATGCCGATTTCTGCGTGGTGGTGGATTTCGAAAACCAGCCAGTGCCGCTAGGCCGCGCCGCGCAAATCGCCCGGTTATGGAATGCAGAACATGTGCGCGCGGTGGATTTGTGTGGCGAGCAGTAGGTTTTTTGGTAGCCCGGATGCAATCCGGGGCATCGATGGTGACCATAAGACCGCTCCCCCGGATTGCATCCACCCTACCACTATCAGCGGATTTTCAACCTGCCGATACGGTCGTTGTCCAGGCTGCCGAAGTACAGGTAATCGCCCACCGGCTTGACCGAGGTGACCATGCGCAGGTGCTCGCCGCTGCTGTCGTGCAGGCTCTGGGTGATTTCGCCTTGCTCGTTGAGGGCGATGGCGAAGCCGTAGGACAACGGCTTGGGCCAGAACGCCCGCGGCAGCTTGGCCATTTGAGCTTTCAACCAGGGCGAGCGGTGCAGCTTATCGATGTCGGCCTTGCGCGGGCTCGGCAGGGCGACCCAGAAGGTGCCGTTGCGGTCGCCTTGCAGGTTATCCGGTAGGCCGGGCAGGTTGTCGATAAAGATGTCGTGTGTGCCGGCCTTTTCGCCTTTCAGCCAGTAGCGGGTGATGCGGTAGCGGTAGGTTTCGTTGACCAACACGAAGTCCTCGGCCGCCGACAGCGCCACGCCATTGGCGAAATACAGATCCTTGAGCAGGACCCTGGTTTCCCGGGTGGTCGGGTCGTAGCTGAGCAGGCGGCCATGGGGACGGGCTTCGAGCAGGTCGAGCAGGTATTGCGGTTGCTCGAAGCGCGCGGAGGCATCGCTGAAATAGATGGTACCGTCGCGGGCGATATCCAGGTCGTCGGTGAACTTGAACGGCACCCCTTCGGCCCCGGTAGTCAGCACCTCGATCTGCCCCTGTGGGTCGATGCGCAGCAGGCCCTTGTAGGCATCGGCGACGATCAGCTGGCCATTGGCGTCGAAATCCATGCCCAGCGGCCGGCCCTGGGTGTCGGCGAAAGGTTCGACCTTGCCATCGGCGCCGACACGTACGAGGCGCCCGTCACGCAGTCCGGCATACACCCGGCCCTCGGCATCCACCGCGGTGTCTTCCGGGCCATGCACCTGGCCGCGGGCGAGCAATTCGGCCTCCTTCAAGCGTTCGTTGGCTTGCAGGGGGCCGGTCAGTGGCGGGCTCGCGGGTGCGTCCCAAGCCAAGGGATCGATCGGGCTGGGGGTGATGACCAAATAGGCCGCCAGCGCCACGACCAGTACCAGGACGAGGCCGAGTAGTTTCTTCATATCCTTGATTCCCTGAAAGAGTGGCTCCGGTCCGAAGCCTTTGAGCGAAGCGGCTTTTTAGCAGGCGCGGACAGCGAGTACCAGGGTCGCTGGTCTGCCAAATGCTATTAATTGTGCTCAATGCAGTAAGACTTAATGGCGATGCACCGTCGCGATTGACAGGAACGCCGCCGATTCAGCAGTATCCAACCTCAATCGCTTGCACCGAGCTCGACAATGCCCGCCATCGCCATCACCTCTGTTTACGCCCTGGACCTCAGTGCCCGGGCGCAGGCGTTCGCCGCGGGTAAATCGAAGAAACAGTCGCTCATTTGACCGGGGCGCGCTGTCCCGTCAGATGGGTTGACGGGATACAGCGGGCGCGAAGGTCGAACCTTTCCAGCAGCACAATTCCCAGCAGCCTTTTTTGACGGCGACTTTTACGGTCACCTCAAGGAGATTTGCCATGTCTGTGTTTTCTGGAATCTGGGTTCCGCTGGTCACGCCGTTCAATGCCGGCGCCATCGACTTCGCCGCGCTACGCCGCCTCGCCACCCACCTGCTCGACGCCGGTGTGGCCGGGCTGGTGGCGTGCGGTTCGACGGGCGAGGCGGCGGCGCTGAGCAAGGCCGAACAACTCGCGCTGCTCGATGCGCTGCTCGAGGTGGTGCCCGGCGAGCGACTGGTGATGGGCCTGGCCGGCTGCAATCTGATCGAGGTGCTGGCCATGCAGCGCGAGGTGCAGCGCCGGCCGATCGCCGGTTTGCTGGTGCCGGCGCCGTACTATATCCGGCCGTCCCAGGCGGGGTTGTCGGCCTGGTTCGCCGCCATCGCCGATGCCGCCGAAGTGCCGCTGATTCTCTACGACATTCCCTACCGCACCGGTTCGCGTATCGAGCTGGCGACCTTGCGCGAGATCGCCCGGCATCCGCGTGTGGTGGCGATCAAGGACTGCGGCGGCAATCCCGAAACCACCCAGGCGTTGATCGCCGATGGCGCGCTCGATGTACTCGCCGGCGAGGATGCGCAACTGTTCAGCACGCTGTGCATGGGGGGGAGCGGGGCGATAGCGGCTTCGGCGCATAGCCAGCCGCAGCAGTTCGTGCGCCTGGCCGAATGCATCGCGGCCGGCGATATAACGGCTGCGCGGGCAATCTTCCAGCGCCTGCTGCCATTGATCCAGCTGTCGTTCGCCGAAGCCAATCCGGCGCCGGTGAAGAGCCTGCTGGCGCTGCAAGGGCTGATCGGCGACGAATTGCGCGCGCCTATGCAGCGCAGTTCCGCCGAGCTGGTCGTGCGCCTGCGCGAGGTACTGGCCGTCGACCACGCGGCCTGCGCATGATGCCAAGCGGGTAGCGAGGCCGCTTGCGATATATACTGCGCGGCATTCTTGATGGGAGAGCCGCGTGGCTATTGATATTCACTGGATCGCCGACAACGCCAGCCTGGCGCAGCACTGCACGCGCTGGCGCAGCCTGCCCTTTGTGGCGGTCGATACCGAGTTCATGCGGGTCGACACTTTCTACCCGATTGCCGGCCTGTTACAGGTCAGCGAGGGCGAGCGGGCCTATTTGATCGATCCGTTGCTGATCGACGACTGGGCACCGCTCGCGCAGTTGCTGCAAGACCCCGCCGTGGTCAAGGTGCTGCATGCCTGCAGCGAGGATCTGGAAGTCTTTCAGCGCCTGACCGGCAGTTTACCGACCCCGCTGTTCGATACCCAATTGGCCGCCGGCTATCTGAACCTCGGCTTCTCCATGGGCTATTCGCGCCTGGTGCAGGCGGTGCTGGATATCGAATTGCCCAAGGGCGAAACCCGTTCCGATTGGCTGCAACGCCCGTTGTCCGTAACCCAGGTCAGCTATGCGGCGGAAGACGTGCTGCACCTGGCGGAAGTCTATGAGCGGCTGCAACGGCAGCTGTCCGCCGATAAATACGCCTGGGTGCTGGAAGACGGCGCCGAGTTGGTCGCCAATCTGGGCCGCGAAATCGCCCCGGAATTGGCCTATCGCGAGGCCAAGCTGGCCTGGAAACTCTCGCCCCAGCAATTGGCGGTGCTGCGCGAGCTCTGCGCCTGGCGCGAACGCGAAGCCCGCGCGCGCAACCAGCCACGTAACCGCGTGGTTCGCGAGCATTCGCTGTGGCCCTTGGCCCGTACTCAGCCGGACAACCTGGTGGCGCTGGCGCGGATCGAGGATATGCACCCGAAAACCGTGCGCCAGGATGGCGAAACCCTGCTGCGCCTGATCAAGCAGGCCGCGGCGACGCCGCAGGAGGAGTGGCCGCAAGCGCTGCCCGAACCCCTGCCGATCGAGGCGGCGGCGCTGTTGAAGAAGCTGCGGGCGATCGGCCAGCGCGAAGGCGAACGGTTGAACATCGCCCCGGAGCTGATGCTGCGTAAGAAAACCCTCGAAGCCCTGCTGAAAACCGGCTACCCCAACGGCCCTTACCGGTTGCCGGAATCCCTGCGTGGCTGGCGGCGCGAATTGATGGGCCAGGCCTTGCTCGATTGCCTGGCCGCCGAAGGAGAACCCGTGTGAAACGCATTTGCTCGATCTACAAAAGTCGGCGCAAGAACGAAATGTACCTCTATGTGCTGAAAAGCGATGACTTGAGCCGGGTGCCGGAGCCGTTGCTGGCCGCGTTCGGTCCGCCGGAATTGGCCTTCAGCATGGTGCTGACGCCGGAACGCGCACTGGCCCGCGAGGATATCCAGGTGGTTCTGGAAAACCTCGACAAGCAGGGCTACCACCTGCAGATGCCGCCGCCGGAAGACGACTACATCGAGCACCTGCCCGAAGAACTGTTGCGCCGCAACGACCCGGTATAACCGCTATGCGCCTACTGATCGCCGAAGCCGCCCACCGCACCTATGCCGATTTGCTGCGCGAAGCGGCGCCAGAGCTGGAGATAGTGGCCAGCGACGATACCGCCGAACTGGCCCGGCATGCCGGCAGTTGCCCGATCTGGCTGGGCCAGCCGGATCTGCTCGTACCTTTGCTACGCCTGGGGCACAAGCCGCAGTGGCTGCAATCGACCTGGGCCGGCATCACCCCCTTGCTCGCCGCGGACTTGCCTAAAGACTATGCATTGACCCGCGCCGTCGGCATCTTTGGCCAAGTGATGGCCGAGTACGTGCTCTGCCATCTGCTGGCCCATGAGCGCCAGCTGTTCGCCGCGCTCGCTGATCAAGTGGCGCGCGATTGGCAAAATAGCGCGCCGAGCAGCCTGCGCGGACGGCGGGTGCTGATCGTCGGCACTGGCGATATCGGCCTGAGCGTGGCGCAGTTTCTCGCGCCCTTTGGCGTCGAATTGCTGGGTGTGGCAAGCACGCCGCGGGTGCTGCCACCGTTCAAAGAAGTGGCCGGGCTCGCGGATTTGCCGCGTTTGGCCGCCGAGGCCGACTACCTGATCAACCTGCTGCCGGATACCCCGGCCACCCGTGACCTCTACGACGCGGCCTTGTTCGCCGTGCTCAAGCCCAGCGCGCTGTTTATCAATGCCGGGCGCGGCGTGGCGGTGGTCGATGCCGATCTGGTGCAGGCTCTGGAACGACGGCAACTGGCCGGCGCGGTGATCGATGTCTGCCGCGAAGAACCGCTGCCGGTTAGCCACGCATTCTGGAATGCGCCGCGCTTGCTGCTAACCGGGCACAGCTCGGCACCGACCGACCCGCGCTTGCTGGCGCAAATGTTTATCGACAATCTGACCAGTTGGCGCAGTGGTTCGGCGCTTAACGGACGTGTGGATTTCGCTCGCGGTTATTGAGGCCCGTAGCCCGAATGAAATCCGGGAATCGTTGCAGCCGGACAATTGCTCCCCCGGATTGCATCTGGGCTACGGAGGATGTGTGGATGACGTTGGTGGATGGGTGAAGCGTCATCCACCCTACGAAGTCTGGCCTTGCACATGAACATAGGCTCTGCGGACGGTATGTCAGCAACCGAACACCATTCGGCTCGTCATCCTTGGCCACGCTTGGCGCGCACGCTAGACTGCCGGCCTTTTCGCCAATCACCGTAGTGCGCACCATGGCCGCCAAAGTCGAACCCTTCTGGAAACGCAAAACCCTCGCCCAGCTCAATCAGGCGGAATGGGAGTCGCTGTGCGACGGCTGCGGCCTGTGCTGCCTGCAAAAGCTCGAAGACGAGGACGACGGCAGCGTTTACTACACCCGTATCGCCTGCAAGTTGCTCGATCTGCAAAGCTGCCGCTGTACCGATTACGCCAACCGCACCCAGTTCGTCCCGGACTGCATCCAGCTCACCCAGGCCCAGGCCGATCAGTTTCAGTGGCTGCCGCCGACTTGCGGTTATCGTCTGGTCAGCGAGGGCAAGGATCTGCCGTTATGGCACCACCTGGTCTGCGGCGACCCCGAGGCGGTACATATCGAGCGGATTTCCCAGTCCGGACGCATGCTCAGCGAGAAGAGCGTGGCCGAGGACGACTGGGAAGATTATTTGATCTTCCGAGCTGGCTGATCGATCCCTTGCGGTCGCGCTGCGTCTTGGCGATTGCGTAGCGTCGCGCTGATAGTGAATTGCCCGCCTGGTCCAGGGTCTATGCTGGGTCCATCCTGTTTTGGAGTTGTCCGCATGTCGAGTTACCGCACGCTGTTATCCACCGCACTGCTGGGGCTGAGTGCCCCGCTATGGGCGGCGGAGAAAATCGACCTGGACTATCACGTGAAGTTCTTGCCGAACAGCGATCAGGCCGAAGTCAGCCTGACCCTGGAAGATGGCGAGCGGGTCCGCAGCCTGAGTTTCAATTTGGGCGACGAGCAGGCCTACAGCGACTTCAAAGCCGATGGCCAATGGACTGAGGACGGGGTGTGGAAACCGGGCAAAGGCCAGGCCAAGCTCAGCTATCGGGTGCGTATCAACCATCAGCGCAAAAACGATGGTTTCGATGCTCATATGACCGAGGATTGGGTCCTGATGCGCGGTGACGATCTGGTGCCCAGCGCGGTGCTGCGTCAGCAGAAAAAAACCGAGTTGGTGTCGCGGGTGACGTTCGAACTGCCCGAAGGCTGGAAAAGCGTACAAACCGGTTGGCCGCGGGTCGGCAAGAACCAATTCCGTATCGATGTGCCCGAGCGCAAATTCGATCGCCCGACCGGTTGGATAATCGCCGGCAAACTCGGCACCCGCCGCGCCAAGCTCGGCGACACCGAGGTCACCGTAGCCGCGCCCATCGGCGAAGGCATGCGCCGTATGGACATTCTGACCATGCTGACCTTCGTCTGGCCCGAGGCTCAGGCGGTATTTCCGCGAGATCCGGGAAAGCTGTTGATCGTCGGCGCCGGCGACCCGATGTGGCGCGGTGGCTTGTCGGCGGGTAATTCCTATTACATGCACGCCTACCGTCCGCTGGTCAGCGAGAACGGCACCAGTTCGTTGGTGCATGAGTTGGTCCACCTGTTCAGCCGTATCCAATCGCGCGACCGCAGCGACTGGATCACCGAAGGCCTGGCCGAGTACTACGCCATCGAGTTGGTGCGCCGGGCCGGCGGCCTGAGCGAGGATCGCTACCAGAAGGTTCGCGAGCACCTGGTCGAATGGAGCGAACCGGTGAAAAGCCTGCGTACCGAGCGCTCGACCGGTCCGATCACCGCCCGCGCGGTATTGCTGCTGCAGGAGTTGGATCGGGAGATCCGTCAGGCCACCAAGGACAGCGAACCGCGCTCGCTGGACGACGTCACCCGCGCCTTGATGCGTCTGGATAAAGCCAGCACCAAGGACCTTATCGAGATCAGCGAAAACGTCATCGGCGGACCGTCGAAGGCGCTCGATAGCAAGCTGTTGAAGTAGCCGGCTATTTGAATTTAGGCCCGGATTTTGTGTTATTGCCCTTGGCCAGGCGGTCGTAGAGCACCACATTGACCGTGGCCGCGAGATTCATGCAGCCCTGGGTCGGAATGTAGATCACATCCTCGCACCAGGCACGCACGCTGGCGTCCAGGGAACCGTCTTCGGGGCCGAAGATATAGATCGCCCGATCCGGGTGGGTGTATTCGGGCAGGGGGCGGGCGCCTTCCACCAACTCCACGGCGACCGGTGTGCAGCCCAGCGGGATGATCGCGTGCAGATCCTCGACGCCGATCAATGGAATATCCATATAGACGCGTTTGGTGTCGGTGACGAAGTCGCGGGCGCGCTCGTAGCGCTTGCCGGTATAGAACACCGAGTTAACCCCATAACAGCCCGCGGCACGCATCACTGCGCCGACGTTCTCCGGGGATTTTGGGTTGAATAAACCGATGCAGCTGTATCTTTTATTCGCCACGAAACGACATGCCTTTACGTAAAGAGGCGGCAGTATAAGGCCTGGAAACGGGGAGGCCAGGGCGATCGCAGCGGTGCTGGCGAATCGGCTTGCTCATATCGCGGTTTATCGCTGAACCCGTTGCCGATAAAGGCCGTTGGGTTACGCGGCGCTGGGTTGCGAAGGTGATGGGCCAATTGCAGGCGCCGCTAACCCAACCTACGCGGCCCGACCCATTCTACGGGGATTTATTCCTTGCCTTTGAGCAACGCCGCGAGATCGGCGAATGCCTTGTGGGTCGATTTCGACCCTTGCTGGCTGGCGGTCGAGCCTTCGCTGAAATACTGCTGGTCGGTGTAGCGCGCGTGTTCGTTATCGTGGCAGTACAGGCACAGCAGTTCCCAGTTGGAGCCGTCCTGGGGGTTGTTGTCGTGGTTGTGGTCGCGGTGGTGCACGGTCAGCTCGCTCAGGCGCTTGCCGGAGAACTCGCGGGCGCAACGGCCGCAGACGTGCGGGTACATTTTCAGCGCCTTGTCGCGGTAGCCTTCTTCGCGCGAGCGCTGAGCTTCGGCGAGGATGCGGTCGAGTTTGGCGGTGGCGGCTTTGTCCGTGCTCATGGGCGGTCTCGTGATTGTGCATGTCTATCGGCAGTCTAGCCCCGTCGACGCTTGCTGAAAACAACGCAGCGGGCACTTATGCGAGCGGTTGGAGCCTAAAAGTCGTAGACCCTTGAAGTTGAGGTGTTGAATGCGTCTGCTACTTATCGTGCTCGTGGCGGGAATGGCCTATGGCGCTGCGGTGTATGGGCAAAACGCCACGGAGAAGGACCGGCCCGCCGGCTCGCCGGGTACGGCCACACCCCATCCTTTCGTTTCGCCCGTGCCACGTGACCGCGCCGAAACCCGGCCGGGCAATCCGCCTTTACTCAAGCACGGCCCGCAACGCCCGCGCGACGGCAATCTGGCACCGCGCGACGACGACCTGCCATTGCTCGAGCAGCAGCGCCAACGCAATCGGCAGAAGCCGAAAGAACAGTAGCTGAGGTTGAGCGCTCAATGCTGCGGGCACCGCTCCGCTGGTCGCTAGCAGGCTGTTGAAAAACTACCTGCGTTGGCAATACTGCGTTAAAAACGGCCTCGGATGCGAGCCCAGTCAAAATGCTCACTTACAGCAGTAAACTCCGCTTTTTCGGCCGTTTTTGTGGGGGCGCCTAGTCCTTGTCTTGCCTACCTCGCCTACGTATTTCAACGGCCTGCTAGAGGTTACTACGCTTGACCCTAGCGAGCCGAAGTCCGTATGCGCGAAGAAAGATCAATGTCTGCTTGGTTGAGCAAACACGTTTGGTTGGAAATTGGCAGGGCGGTCAGCGCTTGATTGGGCGGCTGGAACCTGTGCTTGGCCCGCGGTTGGCGCCATGCATAGGGCAGATTGAAGGTTTTGTAGGGGGCGGCTGAGATGTTGTAAGTCCTTTGCTATGCCTGGGCTAAATGTGATCCAGTCTGCATTTCAGGGTAAAGAAACTCAGCGATTTGCAGGTACTATGCCGCTTCAACTTATAGCGTTTTGCCAGCTTGGCAGTGATACTCAGCCGTTGTAAGCGCATGGATGCAACAGATGTCGGATGCCTCTTCGTTGAATGAGCACGATGCCGGGCACGGCATGGGCCTTGCCTGCCTGGCCATGCTAACCCGTTGCCCTACCTCGCCGAATCCGCCGAACGACTCGTTCACGAATCCGCCGAAGACGGCTGTCAATTTGAGCGCCGTGTGCGACGCCCACCGCATCCTGGTCATGGAGCGTGGGCAGATCGTCGAGCAAGGCAGCCATGCCGAACTGCTGAGCCATCAGGCCGGCCACTACTCGCGCCTGCACCGTCTGCAACAAGGATGAAGTGGATGAACAGCCACCCTGTGGGAGCGAGCTTGCTCGCGATCGATCCGCGCCTCCCCCATGAGGTGCACTTCCTGCCTGCCGCCTTGGCCCTGCAAGACGCCCCCGTGCACCGCGTACGCGAACTCACTGCGGTCAAGAAAGCCGCCGAAAATCAACAAAATAGCGTCATCGCGCAAACCCGCCGCGCCATGCTCGACTTGCAACACGAGTCGCGCCTCACCGCCCCGGTGGCCGGCGCCGTGGTCAGCATTTCCAACGACGCCATCGAAGATGAAAGACTCGGCTGGTGTACAGCGCGCGGATTCAATTGAAACAGGATGGTATTCAGGTCGGCGAGAACCGAATCCAACTGTCGCCGGGCATGGCGATCAGGGCGGAAGTGAAGACGGACAAGAGGAAGACTTCTTGAGCCCGCTTAAGCAATACGCCGCGGAAAGCCTGGATGAGCGCTGATTTGATGAGCATCAAGGCACCTGCGTAACCCACCGAGGCAAATAACAAACCCGCAAGGAGCAGCGGTATGAAGGTGCTATTTATCCACCAGAACTTCCCCGGCCAGTTTCGCCATATAGCGGCGCACCTGGCCCAGCAGCCGGACGTACAGGTACTGGCCATCGGCCGCGAACAGGCGCCTGGGCTACCGGGCGTACGCTTGCTGCGCTACAAACCCCATCGCACCGCCAGCGCCCATACCCACCCGTATGCGCGCAGCTTCGAAGACGGCGTACTGCATGGCCAGCAAGTACTGCGCCTGCTGCTGGATCTCAAAGCCAAGGGCTACCGCCCGGACGTGATAGTCGCGCATCCTGGCTGGGGCGAAACCCTCTATGCCAAGGACGCTTTCCCGCACGCCAGGCTGATTCACTTCTGCGAGTACTACTACCAGACCCAGGGCGCCGACGCCGGTTTCGATCCCGAATTCCCGTTGGACATCAATGGCACCGCCAGCATCCGCAGCCGCAACGCCCTGCACCTGCTTAACCTGGAAAACTGCGACCAAGCCATCACCCCGACCCACTGGCAGCACAGCCTGCATCCGGCTGCCTACCGCGACAAAATTCAGGTCATCCACGAAGGGATCGACACCGCCAATTTGGGGCCAGATCCCGAAGCGAGCCTGCAACTACCCAACGATCAAGTGCTCAAGGCCGGCGAGCCGATCATTACTTATGTGGCGCGAAACCTGGAGCCGTATCGAGGCTTTCACAGCTTTATGCGCGCCTTGCCGCTTATTCTCAAACAACACCCGACTTGCCAGGTGCTGGTAGTGGGCGGCGATGGCGTCAGCTACGGCAGCAAACCTAAGGACGCACTCAACTGGCGCAGCAAACTGCTGGCGGAGAACCCGGTCGATCTCAGCCGCGTGCACTTTTTAGGCAAGGTGCCTTACGCCACCTATAAGAAAGTGCTGCAAATCTCGGCGACGCATATCTACCTGACTTATCCCTTTGTACTGTCCTGGTCGCTGCTAGAAGCCATGGCCAGCGGGTGTTTGATTGTTGGATCGGAGACTGCGCCGGTGCGGGAGGTTATTCGCGATAAGGAAAACGGCCTGCTGGTGAGCTTTTTCAAACCGGAAGAAATCGCCGAACGGGTTCTGCAGGGGCTTGCCGAGCCGGAGGCATTTAACGAATTGCGCAAGGCGGCCCATACGACGGCACAACGTTATTCCATCGAGCATGGAAATAACCATTACGCTCAGACAGTCCTGGCGAGTGTTGGCCGGCAACCAGAACTGGAGATCGGCCGAGTTGCCAATGGAGCGG
>CBIHQF010000054.1:0-12139 GCA_966211665.1 uncultured Pseudomonas sp.
CTCCTATATCCGCTTGCTGCCGATCGAAACCCGAGTCGCCGAAGCCAGCGTCGCGCAGTTCAAGCGCATTCCCCGGCACTGGGTGAATATCCCCCTGGATCTCAGCGACCCGGACAATATGGTCCAGGCCTTCACCCAGGTGGCGAAAACCAAATCGATGCCGGTGGAGCAGGCCATTCAACTGGGTTTCCACCCGGACATGCTGGAAAGCGCCGGCAAACCCGGCCAGGTCCTGGTACCGGCCTGGCGCCACGCCATGGTCAACTTCGACCATCCGCTGCTGCGCCAGGGCCTGCGCATCCTCGATACGCCCGGCCTGAATGCCTTGGGCAGCGAGCCCGAACTGACCCTGTCGATGCTGCCCAACGCCCAGGCGATCATTTTCATGCTGTCCGCCGACGCCGGAATCACCGCCAGCGACATGGAGATCTGGCAGCAGCATATCCGCCACCTCGCCGAGGACAGCCAGACCAGCCTGTTCGCCGTGCTGAACAAGATCGACGTGCTCTGGGACGATCTGGCCGGCGAAGCCTTCGTGCAGAACGCCATCCAACGTATTCAACGCACCACCGCCAAGCAGCTCGGCATCAAGCCCGAAGACGTGCTGCCGCTGTCGGCCAAGCAGGCCCTGCTGGCCAAGGTGCGCAAAGACCCGGATTTGTTGATCCGCAGCCAGATGAGCAACCTGGAAGACCTGCTCTGCGAGCGCATCGTCACGCAGAAGGAACGGCTGATCGAAGACAGCGTGGTCAACCAGGTGCTGACCCTGCTGCAAAACAGCCAACACGTGCTCAGCCTGCGCCTGCAGAAGGTCAACGAGCAGCAGGCGCTGCTCAGCAACCACCAGCACGACAAGGGCCAGCTACTGTTCGAACTGACCGCCAAGACCAAGGAAGATCACAACCAGCACCATAAACGCCTGCTCGGGCTGAAGAGCAACCAACGCCTGCTGGCCCGTCAGGCCGAACCGCTGCGCGCGCGCACCCGCCCCGAATGCCTGCAGAAGCATCTGGACAAAGTGCGCAAGAACCTCAGCGACAGCTGGACCACGGTCGGCATCAACCAGGCCATCCTGCATTTCTTCAACTCGCTTGAAGACGACTTGCACCACCTCGGCCAGGAAGCCGAGATGGCCAATAAAATGGTCGCCGCCGTCTATCGCCGGCACAACGAGGAAAATCCGCTACAGGGCATCGATGCGCCGCAATTCAATGCCGACCGTTATATGCGCGAACTGCTCCAACTGCGCAACAAAGCGGACCAGTTCCGCCTGCATGTGAAAACCCTGTTCACCGAACAACGCGCGGTGACCCGGCGCTTCTTCGCCACCCTGGTGCAGGAAGTGATCGGCCTGCATCAACGCCTGCGCGCGGAGGCCGAGCAATGGGCCAACAGCACCTTGCTGCCGCTGATGCAGCATAGCCTCGAGCACAAACAGCTGCTCGAGACCCACATGCTGCGGCTCAAGGCCCTGGCCCAGGAAACCCAGCAAACCCGCCAACGCAGCCAGCAACTGGCGCGCTACTGCGCCGAGCTGGAACAGCAACTGGCCCAGGCCAACGAAATGCTCCGCGCCATGCGCCGACCCGCGCCTATCCAACGTCAAGGCAAGGTGGTCAACCTGCCGACCGGTGCCTGGAGCCAGAGCGGCGGCGAATAAGTGGGTCGGCTTTTTTGGCAGATAAGCCCATATGCTGCCGTATGGCTCAATGAGCAGGACATTTAGCATGAAGAGTGAATTTAGCCTGATCGACTCTCAGGACGACCCCAGCGACAGCCAGCTCTCGAACCTGATGTCAGAGGTTCGCCAGTTCGCCCAAAACAGGGTCGAGCGAGTAAACCAGAAACTCAATGCCTCTTTGATCCAAGCCATCAAAGATAAGCAAAAGAGCAGCGCTACGCGCGCCTCACGCAATGCCTGAAAGCAAGCCGAAGTTGATTGTCTTCGCCGGCCCCAACGGTTCCGGCAAAACCTCAATCACCGAAACCTTGCGACAACATGATTGGCTGACGGGCTGCACCTTCATCAATCCGGATGAAATGGCCCAGGCCGTGTTCGGCGGCTGGAACTCCGAAGAGGCTTTCAAGAAAGCCGCCGACAAATCCACAGAGCTTCGGGAACGCTGCCTCAGCGACTGGCATTTGAAACCGTACTGTCTACGGAGGACAAACTCGATTTCATTGCCCGAGCCTCAGCTGCCGGTTTCTTTGTCCGGGCATTTTTCGTCAGCACCTCACATCCGGCTATCAACGCCTATCGCATCACCTTCCGCTATATGGACGACGGACACGAAGTCCCGATTAGCAAAATCGTTTCCCGCTATACCAAATCCATTGCCAATTGCGTGGAACTCGCCGCGTTGGTCGATCGCCTGTATGTCTATGACAATTCGGTGAATGACCAAGCACCAAGACTGTTATTCCGCACCCGCAAAGGCACGCTGTGCAAAGTTTATTTTGATGACAGCGATATTCCTGAGTGGGCCGCGCAAATCAAAGCCTGTATTCCAACAACGGCATAGGGTGTTCTTGCCGCCCGGGGCGGCGCTCTTTAGACTGCTGCCTTTACTCTTTTTCATACTTCCTATTCCTTTATTAGAGCAGGGTCGATGTCGACTGCCTTTCCTCCAGACTCTGTTGGCCTGGTAACGCCCCAGGTGGCGCATTTCGCCGAACCCCTGGCGCTGGCGTGCGGGCGTAGCCTGGCCGACTATCAACTGATTTTCGAAACCTACGGCGAGTTGAATGCGGCGCGCAGCAATGCGGTGCTGATCTGCCACGCCCTGTCCGGCCATCACCATGCCGCCGGTTATCACAGCGCGGAAGATCGCAAGCCCGGCTGGTGGGACAGCTGCATCGGCCCCGGCAAGCCGATCGACACCAATAAGTTCTTCGTCGTCAGCCTGAACAACCTCGGCGGCTGCAACGGTTCGACCGGCCCCAGCAGCGTCAACCCGGCTACCGGCAAGCCGTTCGGCGCGGACTTCCCGGTGATGACGGTGGAAGACTGGGTCAACAGTCAAGCGCGCCTGGCCGACCATCTGGGTATCGCGCAATGGGCCGCGGTGATCGGTGGCAGCCTCGGCGGCATGCAGGCCATGCAATGGGCGATCAGCTACCCCGAGCGCATCCGTCATTGCCTGGCCATCGCCTCGGCGCCCAAGCTCTCGGCGCAGAACATCGCTTTCAACGAAGTGGCGCGTCAGGCCATCCTCACCGATCCTCAATTCCACGGCGGGCATTTCCAGGAGCAGGGGGTGATTCCCAAGCGCGGTTTGATGCTGGCGCGCATGGTCGGCCATATCACCTACCTGTCCGACGATGCCATGGGAGAAAAATTCGGCCGTGGGCTGAAGAGCGATAAGCTCAATTACGACTTCCACAGCGTCGAGTTCCAGGTCGAAAGCTACCTGCGCTATCAGGGCGAGGAGTTTTCCGGGCGCTTCGACGCCAACACCTACCTGCTGATGACCAAAGCCCTCGATTACTTCGACCCGGCGGCCAACCACGACGGCGACCTGGCCAAGACCCTGGCCCACGTCAGCGCCGATTTCTGCGTGATGTCGTTCACCACCGACTGGCGCTTCTCGCCCGCGCGCTCGCGGGAAATCGTCGACGCGCTGACCGCCGCGCGCAAGAACGTCTGCTACCTGGAAATCGACGCGCCGCAAGGCCACGACGCCTTTCTGATGCCCATCCCGCGCTATCTGCAGGCCTTCGACAGTTATATGAAACGGATTCAGGTGTAAGCCATGCGAGCGGATCTAGAGATCATCCAGGAGTGGATTCCCGCCGGCAGCCGGGTACTCGACCTGGGCTGCGGCAACGGCGAACTGCTCGCCTGGCTCAAGGAACACAAGCAGGTCAGCGGCTATGGCCTGGAAATCGACCCGGACAATATCGCCCAGTGCGTGAGCAAGGGCGTCAACGTGATCGAGCAGAATCTCGACATAGGCCTGGGCAACTTCGCCAGCAACAGTTTCGACGTGGTGGTGATGACCCAATCGCTGCAGGCGCTGCACTACCCCGACAAAGTGCTGGCGGAAATGCTCCGCGTGGGCAAGACCTGCATCATCACCTTCCCCAATTTCGGTCACTGGCGCTGCCGTTGGTACCTGACCAGCAAAGGCCGCATGCCGGTGTCGGATTTCCTGCCCTACACCTGGTACAACACGCCGAACATCCACTTCTGCACCTTCGAGGATTTCGAGCGGCTGTGCCTTGCGCAAGGCGCCAAGGTCATGGATCGCCTGGCTGTGGATCGCGATCATCGCCACAGTTGGGCCAGCCGGATTTGGCCTAATCTGTTAGGTGAAATCGGTATTTACCGGATCAGCGGCCCCAGCGCCACGGACGCACCCGCGGCCAACTGAGGCGCCGCCGAGATCATCTTGAGGAGAACTCCAATGAGCCGCATCGCCCTCGTCCTACTCGCCTTGTGCCTGAGCCTGCCCGCCGTCGCCGAACGCAAACAGAGCTTCGGCGATCTGGACGTGCATTACATCGCCTTCAACTCCGGCTTCCTGCAGCCCGATATCGCCGCCGCCAGCGGTCTGGTGCGCAGCAAGACCCTGGGCGTGGTGAATATCTCGGTACTCAAGGCCGGCCAGGCGACGACCGCCCAGGTCGGCGGCGAAGTGAAGGACTTGGTCGGGCGCAGCCATCCCCTGGACTTCAAGCAGATCACAGAAGGCAGCGCCATTTACTACCTGGCGCAATTTCCCTTCAGCCAACGCGAAGTGCTGCGTTTCACCATCAACCTCACCGGCCCTGATGGCGTGGCGCGCAGCTTCAACTTCGACCAGGAATTTTTCCCAGACGAATGATGACTTCCAATAGATGATGACTTTCAAACAACTGGTGCTGGCCAGTCATAACGCCGGCAAGCTCAAGGAACTCCAGGCCATGCTCGGCGACGCCGTGCAGGTGCGCTCGATCGGCGAGTTCAGCAGCGTGGAACCCGAGGAAACCGGCCTGTCGTTCGTCGAGAACGCCATCCTCAAGGCCCGTCATGCCGCCCGGGTGACCGGCCTGCCGGCGCTGGCCGACGACTCCGGTCTGGCGGTCGACGCGCTCGGCGGCGCTCCGGGCATCTACTCGGCGCGTTACGCTGACGGCCAGGGCGATGCGGCGAACAACGCCAAATTGCTCGAGGCCTTGAAAGGCGTGCCGGATGCCGAGCGCGGCGCCCAGTTCGTCTGTTGCCTGGCCTTGGTGCGACATGCCGAAGACCCGCTGCCGATCGTCTGCGAAGGGCTCTGGCACGGGCGTATCCTGCACGCGGCGCAAGGCGAAAACGGCTTCGGCTACGACCCGCTGTTCTGGGTGGCCGAACGCGGGTGCTCCAGCGCCGAAATGGCCTCCGCCGACAAGAACCAGCTCAGCCACCGCGCCCGGGCCATGGCCTTGCTCAAGCAGCGCTTGGGCTTATGAAAGCAGCGGCAAGCGGCAAGCCTCAAACCGCTTCTGGCTTCGCGCTTCCGCCCTTGGCGCTCTATATCCATATCCCCTGGTGCGTGAAGAAGTGCCCCTATTGCGACTTCAACTCCCACGCCGCCGGGCCGACGTTGCCGGAAGAAGAATATATAGATGCGCTGCTCGCCGACCTCGATGAGGATTTGCCGCGGGTGCACCAGCGCCCGCTGACGTCGATCTTCTTCGGCGGCGGCACTCCCAGCCTGTTTTCCGCCAAGGCCATCGGCCGCCTGCTGCAAGGCGTAGAACGGCGCATTCCGTTCGCCGCCGATATCGAAATCACCCTGGAAGCCAACCCCGGTACCTTCGAGCAGGCCAAGTTCCGCGACTACCGCGCCCTCGGCATCAATCGCCTGTCGATCGGCGTGCAGAGTTTCCAGGCGCAGAAGCTCAAAGCCCTGGGCCGTATCCATGACGGCGACGAAGCCGTCCGCGCCGCCGATATGGCCCGCGCCGCCGGTTTCGACAATTTCAACCTGGACCTGATGCACGGCCTGCCGGACCAGTCGATCGAGGACGCCCTGAGCGACCTGCGCACCGCCATCGCCCAGCAGCCGACGCACCTGTCCTGGTATCAGCTGACCGTCGAGCCGAATACGCTGTTCTGGAGCCAGCCGCCCGTGATGCCCGAGGACGATATCCTCTGGGATATCCAGGAAGCCGGCCAGGCGTTGCTCGCCGAACATGGCTACGCGCAGTACGAGGTCTCCGCCTACGCCCAAGCCTGCAAGGCGGCGCGGCATAACCTCAACTACTGGAGCTTCGGCGATTTCCTCGGCATCGGCGCCGGCGCCCACGCCAAACTGAGCGAGCCAGATGGCAAGATTCACCGCGCCTGGAAAACCCGCCTGCCCAAGGACTACCTGGATCCGGCCAAGGCCTTCCAGGCCGGCGAGCGCGCGCTGACCCCGGACGAACTGCCCTTCGAATTTCTGATGAACGTGCTGCGCCTTACGGGCGGCGTGCCGGCGAGCCTGTTCACCGAGCGCACCGGCCTGCCCCTGGCCAGCCTGGACGCCGCCCGCGCCGAGGCGCAGGCACGCAAGCTGCTGCGCGCCGAGCCCGAACGGCTGTGCGCCACCGCCGAAGGCCAGCTGTTTCTCAACGACCTGCTGCAACACTTCCTGCCCTGAGGTCCGTTACGCCCAGGGCAACGAGCGGCCAAAATTCTCCGTTGGCGTCGAACGTCGACATCAGGCGTAGTCGCAACCCCAAGCTCAGGCCGGACGCCCTGGGCACGTACAACGCGCCCAGGTTGCCGCCTGCTTCAATCGAACATTGGCTTCACTACGGCTTGGCAGCGAACAGCCCGAATTCGCCGAGCGCTATGAAGGCGCCGTCGCCATTGTTGGCTGTGATATTGAGCCGGTAGTGGCGATAGGCGGCCGGACTCGCAACCTCGTAGCGCTTCGTCACGAAGCGCCCGGCGAACATCTGGTTGCTTTGCGTGTCGAGCGTCGTCCAGCTGACGCCGTCGTTGGAGCCCTGGAACTGCCAATCCTTCGGATCGCGCGAGTCGCGATCGAAGGAACTGGCGACCGTATAGCGCTGCACGACCTCGGTGCGGCCAAGGTCATACTGCAGCCAGCCACTCACGCCCCCGTAGAACCATTCCGTCAGCGAGTTCTGGTCGAAGGCACTCCGCGCGTTGGTCGGGTTGTTCGCACTGTCGTTGGCAGTTCCGCCGGTAGCGACGTACGCCAGCGGGCGAACCGGTGTGGCGCTGTCCTCGGGAGAATCATCGCTGGTGCCGGCGGAGTTGGTCGCCGTGACGCGGTAGTAGTAGGTCGTGCCGTTGCTCACCGATGTGTCCGTGTAGCTCCTGCTCTGGATGCCCGATGCGATGGTCGAGTAGGCGCCGCCCTGGGAGGTGGAGCGCTTGACCGTATAGCTGGTGGCTCCGAAGGACGCCTGCCAACGCAGCGGGACGGCGCCATCTCCCGGCGCGGCCAACAGGACGGCGGGCGCAGCGGGGGGGAAGATCGGTGCGCCACCGTCGCCGCCGGTGATCTGGACGTTGCTGAAGGTAGCGCTGTTCAGCGTGCCGTTATCGGCCGAGGAGACCACCAGGCCGACATAGATCGTGTCCGGAACGGGGGCGTTAATGCGCCCGACATTGGTGGCCGCCCAGTTGGTGCCATCCGGAGACACGTAGCCGGTAATGATGTTGCCGATACGCTCCAGCTTCACCCAGTACGATGGCAAGGATCGGGCGAGGACCTTGTTCCCGTAGTTGGTCCCACCATATACGGTAAGGTTCGGCATGTTCTGCTCGAGATTGCCCCCACCGGTGATGGCCATCCAGGCACGGGGAGCGCCCACATCGAGACTGGTGCGCATCATCACACCCGCCTTGGCGGATAGGCTGGAGGTTTGAACCGACTCGACCTTCGCAATGATGGCGCTGTTGCCGGTGATGGCCTTGTAAGCGAAATGGCCGCTGTCGCCTGCTTTCCAGATATCGAAGCCCGCTCCTTCCACCGTCCATTTGCCCAGGCCGTCGTGGTAAGTGGCCTGGCCGGCCGGAGTGGCGCCGCCGATATCGATACCGCTGAATCCCGAGGTGATCGAGGCGGTCGCAGGGATGGGCAGCGCAGGCCCGGGCGTCGCCCTCGAGCTATCGGAGCTCTTGAGGAACATGAAGCTGGTGCCGTCCGTCGGCATCCACAGGCGCCGCTGCACGATAAAGGGTGCCTGCTGCCCCTTGCGCAGGACGTAGGCGCCATAGATCTGGTTGAGCACTATGTTCCCGCCGAAGGCCCCTCCCCAGCCGCGGTTGGTGATGTCGGCGGTGTAGTAGGCGTCGGTGGTGCCGAAAGGAAGAGCCGTCGTCGGCACCAGCTCGTTCACCCTGGCGAAGTATTCACCCGCCGCCAGCAGGCGGTCGTCAAAATCGGAGTAAACGTCGATGCCCTGCGTCCAGAGCGCTTCGGCGAGCATGACCAGTGCCCGGAGTTGCCCATGGGCGTGCCCCTGGTCGCGAAGGTAGTCGCCG
This sequence comes from uncultured Pseudomonas sp., assembly GCA_966211665.1. Lineage (GTDB taxonomy): Bacteria > Pseudomonadota > Gammaproteobacteria > Pseudomonadales > Pseudomonadaceae > Aquipseudomonas. The sequence goes on from CBIHQF010000054.1 coordinate 8,471, forward strand.
AGCATGCCGATATCGTTGGAGTTGCGCAGCCCAATATGGGCGAGCGTGCGGGTCTGATACACGACCCTGTTCAGTGTCTCGATATCGTCGTTGTAGATCGCCAACAAGCCGAGGGAAACGAGGGCCAGTGCGCCCTTGTTGGCGGCCCCGAACTGGCTCTCGCCATAGGGGTTCGATGCGGGCATCAGGACTTCTTTGAAATACTTCTTGACCACCGCCGTGTCGGCTTCGCTCCAGCCCGACCATGTACCGCGCAGGATATCGGCGCCACCCACGAACAGATAGGCGTAATCGCCCAAGTCGAGCATCGACTCGCGGCCCGAGAACTCGGTGTGGGTGGTGGCCCAGGCAAGCAGTATCTCGCGGGCCTTTATCGCGTACTTGTCTTCCTGAGTGAAGTACCACATCCGCGAGAGGTTCCAGATCGCGACCATGTCGTTGCGCCAGGGCCAGAGATTCTCGTTCGGGCTGCGGCTCACTTTCGCGAACGGGCCTGCCATGCCATAGGTGGGCTGGGCCTTGCCGTCCTTCGCCAACATCTCGTAGGCGGACTTCCACGGCTCCCGACCTTCCTCGATGTAGGCCTTGAGGGTCTGAAGGTTCGAGAGCGTCAGCGGAGCACCGGGATGTACTAGAACACGAGTCTCGGGGACGACTGGCACCTCGACGACAGGCTCCTCTGGCTCAGTCGGATTCGTAACGACGGGGCCCTTGGGGCCGCCTGAGTTCGGAGCATCGGGGACCGATGGGGCTTCTGTTTCCGTGACAACCGGAGCCTCGGATCTGGCGTCCGTCTTGGAACTTCCCCCGCCTTTTTCAAGACAACCCACGAGCACGGCTGAACTCAACAAGAGCAGCACAGCAGTGGAACTGATCCGATCAAATAACATGGAGCTTTCTCATCAAAAAGGACGAAACGACAGAGGCGTAGCAATGACTGGAGCCTCATCTGCCCGGCCGCGCCGGAAGTTGCGTGCTTGGTAACGGATAAACCTCGCCCCATCAATGCGACGTTTTGTTTTTTGCGGGCAACCTCATCACCTTGCCGTGACTTAGCGCCTAATTATTGCGATACGCACCGCCACTTCCGCCGTTGACGAGACAGCAGAGTTGAGAAGGTTTTGCTGGAATACCGATAAACGAGCCCCTTGAGGCACCGGGCAACACCCCCTTACCCTAAGAGAAAAAGTGGGCAGATTTATTTATCGAAGAAAAGACAAGGAACAAGGATGATTTTATTTATTGAGCCAACTCACCAACCAAAAATGAATTCGTCCTATTTATTGCAATTATCTCTGACATAACAACCTTCTTCCGTTGCGGTTTCAGCTTGGCCGGTCAGACAAAAAATGAAGCAGTTCCATTTTCTTCTAGCTCCCTGAACATCTGCCTGGCTGCTCTGCCACACAAGGCCCTTGCCGACTAGCTGCCTGAACATTTCGACGAAGGTTTTGTTGATATACGAAAAGATCACCTACATTCCGTTGCCACTGAGGTCTGTGGTTGTTGTCACCCGACAAGACCTTGGGCGATCTCTTAGCTCACCCATCTGCTGATTGGTTAGCGGAAAAATATCCGTACCGCGCGCAGCTGAAAACAAATCAAATGTCGTATTCGAAATAACCTGACCAGTTCCTTTATACCGGCACAGGCGAAATCGCCAAGCCAATCGCGCCCTCACCTGCACGATATGTAGGTTATCCAGATAGCCCTTCTTGTAACGCAGCTCTTGCGAGAGATCACTCAGAGCGCCCCAGGCATTCCGAATCATATTCGACCGAAATGCGCACATAGCCGCAGACTCGCTGTGACACTCCTCGCAGACTGCCATCTGCCATCAACACAGCCGTGTTTTTTTAATTAGCCTACCGCCTCACTGTCCGCCCTCCAGCAGTAGCGCTTCCGCTCCCTCGGATACCGCTCGCCTTTGCCACGGAACCGACGTACCAGCATGCCTAGCCCCTCTCGACTATTCCGGACTCTGCTCTGCGCCACCTTGCTGCTGACGCTCGCAGGCCAGGCCCATGCCGCAGTGGCACAGCCCGGCCAGGAAGAGAGCTGGACCGTCAACATGCAGGGGGCGGACATCCGCGACTTCATCGAGCAGATCTCCAGCATCAGCGGCCAGACCTTCATCATCGACCCGCGGGTCAAGGGCCAGGTCACGGTCATCTCCCAGGAGCCCATGGGGCCGGCCGAACTGTACAAGCTGTTCCTCTCGGTGATGACCACCCACGGCTTCGCCGTCATGCCGCAAGGCGACCAGCTCAGCATCATCCCCAGTGCCGAGGCCCGAAGCAGCGCCGGCAGTCAGGGCAACCTGGAAACCCGCGTGCTGCAGGTGCAGCACGGTGCGGCCAACGAACTGCTGCCCATGATCCGCCCGCTGGTGGCCAACCACGGTCACCTGGCCGCAGTGCCCTCGTCCAACAGCCTGATCATCAGCGACACGCCAGCCAACATCGAGCGCATCGGCGATCTCATTCGCCAGTTGGACGACCGCAGCCAGGACAACTTCAGCGTCTACGAGCTCAAGCATGCCTGGGTCAGCGATCTGGCGAACGTACTCGGCTCCTCGCTGCAGAACGCCCAGGCCGGCGGCGCCCAGATCATCGCCGACTCACGCAGCAACCGCCTGCTGATGCTCGGCCCCCGTGAAGCACGCCTGCGCCTGTTGAAGCTGGCGCAAAGCCTCGACACGCCCAGCTCGCGCTCGGCCAACACCCGGGTGATACGCCTGCGCCACGCCGACGCCAAGCAACTGGCCGAGACCCTGGGCGATTTCGGCGACAACCTGAGCCAGAGCCAGGGCAGCCAGAGTTCAACGCCGCTGAAACTGATGATCCGCGCCGACGAGAGCCTCAACGCCATCGTCATCATGGCCGAGGCCGACGTCGTCAGCCTGTTCGAGGATCTGGTGCGCCAGCTGGACGTGCCCCGCGCCCAGGTACTGGTGGAAGCCGCCATCGTCGAGATGTCCGGCGACATCAACGACGCGCTGGGCGTGCAGTGGGCCATCGACGGCCGCAACGCTGGCTTGGGCGGGGTCAACTTCAGCAACACCGGGCTGTCCATCGGCACCCTGCTCGGCGCCATCGCCGGCAATGGGTCTGTGGAGCTGGCCAAGGCACTGCCCAACGGGGCGATCTTCGGCGCCGGCAACGACAATTTCGGCATGTTGATCACCGCCCTGTCATCCACCGGCAAGAGCAATCTGCTGTCCACACCGACCCTGCTGACCCTGGACAATCAGCCGGCGGAGATTCTGGTCGGGCAGAACGTGCCATTCCAGACCGGCTCCTACGCCACCGACGCTTCCGGCGCCGGCAATCCCTTCACCACCATCGAGCGCAAGGATATCGGCGTCACCCTCAAGGTCACGCCGCATATCAACGACGGTGCCACGCTGCGCCTGGTGATCGAGCAGGAAATCTCCTCCATCGCCCCCAGCACCGGCCTCAGCGCCCAGGCAGTGGATCTGGTCACCAACAAGCGCTCGATCAAGAGCACCGTACTGGCGGATGACGGCCAGGTCATCGTGCTCGGCGGCCTGATCCAGGACGACACCTCCGCCACCGAAAGCAAGGTTCCCCTGCTTGGCGACATCCCCGTCCTCGGCCGGCTGTTCCGCTCGACCCGGGAAGCACGGCAGAAACGCAACCTGATGGT
>CBIHQF010000055.1:0-12021 GCA_966211665.1 uncultured Pseudomonas sp.
CACCGGGCTGTTCTACGTGCCGTCCAACGACTGGGGCATGGACATCTGGAACGAGGAGATCGCCTACAAGAAAGGCGCGGCCTACCTCGGCGCCGGTTTCACCATCAAGCCGCTGAACGAGGACTACATCGGCGTGCTGCGCGCAATCGACCCGAAGACCGGCAAGGAAGTCTGGCGCCACAAGAACTACGCGCCGTTGTGGGGCGGGGTGTTGGCGACCAAGGGCAACCTGGTGTTCACCGGTACGCCCGAAGGTTTCCTCAAGGCGTTCAACGCCAAGACCGGCGAGGTCGTCTGGGAATTCCAGACCGGCTCCGGCGTGCTCGGCTCCCCGGTTACCTGGGAAATGGACGGCGAGCAATACGTCTCGGTGTTGTCCGGCTGGGGCGGCGCGGTGCCGCTGTGGGGCGGCGAAGTGGCCAAACGGGTGAAGAACTTCAACCAGGGCGGCATGCTCTGGACCTTCAAACTGCCGAAGGACCTGGTCGCCAAGCGTTGATCGGATAGCTCTGTAGCGTTAAGGCACAAGGCCGGCTCTTTAGTCGACCTTGTGCTTTCTGCCGTTCGACCAACCGCTCCCGGATTGCGCCAGAGGCTTATTCGGGCTACGAGATCGCGTGTTCTGACGAACCCTCGCCAGCTCCTGGGCTTACGCCTCGTAGGTCGGACATGCCGAAGGCTTGTCCGCCATTAGGCAGCGGTGGACAAGGCTTCGCCATGTTCACCCTACCACCCGCGAGCTGCCGCGTTGGGCTTCGCAAGCTCAGCGCCAACCTACGAAGCTTTGCGCGGGTTTGAATTATCCCGTAGCCCGAATAAGCGTCAGCGCAATCCGGGGCCGCTCTAGCGGCTTATAGCGCTTTGGCGTTTTCCAACCGCGTAGGGCGGGTGCAACCCGCCAAGCCGTTATTTACGCCTGTGCCTTTGCTGCCGCGTTGGGCTTCGCAAGCTCAGCGCCAACCTACAGAGCTTTGCGCGGCTTTGAATAATCGCGTTGCAGCTATAGGGCAAGCAGGCGCTGGGTTTGCCATGGCCAGCTATGCAGCAACAGCGTATGCACCTGTACCAGTTCAGCGCCGGCGGCGAGCCGTGCATGCAGGTGTTCGACGCTCTGGATGCCACCGACCGACATCAGCGCCAGTTGTTTGCCGCACAACGCGCGCAACGTCTCGATCTGCGCGCAGGCCTGTGCTTGGTTGGCGTCTTCCTGCCAGGCGCGGTAACGCTGCTGGGTCGCCGGTGGGCCTGGATCATGGGCGGCGAGCAGGCCGTCGTAGCCCAGCTCCAGCAACAGCTCGGTGAGCGCCAACGGCACCTGGCCGGGCAGGCAACGCAGCTTGACCGCCAGCGGCACGCGACGACCCTGCAGGTCGAGCCGCAGTTGCCGTATCCGCAGCGCGGCGAGAATCTGGCGTAGTCGCGGGCGTTGCTCGGCACTGAGCAACGCCGCGCTGCGCGGGTTGATCAGGTTGAGCATCAGGTAATCGGCCAACTGCGCGGCGCGGCTCAGCCCGGCGCACAGCGTATCGATGGAGCTGCCGGGGTCGATAGTCAGGTTGATGCCGAGTAGCGCCGTGCCCGCGTTATGCGCCGGCAATACCAGGCCGGCTGCGCTGGCGAGATCGAAGCTGCCGATCTCGTTGCAGGCGAAGCCGAGCGCGCCGGCGCGGCGGCCGAGCTGGCCATGGCGATCAAATCCGGCGGCGATTGCCAGTGGCGAAGCGCAGCGCAGCCCCATCAGCGTGATCGGTCGTATAGGGGTGGGCGCTTGCAGGCAGCGGGCGCTGATGCAGGCCAGTTGTAACGCCAACTTCAGGCCGAGGTTAGCCATGTTGGCGTTCGAAACCATGCATAAAGGCCAACAGCCGTTCGACCCCCGCCAGCGGCATGGCGTTATACAGGCTGGCACGCACGCCACCGACTGCGGCGTGGCCTTGCAGGTTGAGCAGCCCGGCTTGCTGAGCCGCGCGCAGGAACAGCGCGAGTAGGTGCGATTCGCGCAATTGAAAGCAGACATTGATTGGCGAACGGTGCGCCGGTTGCTGCGGGCAGCGATAAAATTCGCTGGCGTCTATGTAGCGGTACAGCAGTTCGCTCTTGCGCACGTTAGTGCTGGCGATGGCCGCTAGCCCGCCTTGGCGGAGCGTCCAGCGCAGCATCAGCGCGGCGCAATACAGGGCGAAGCTCGGCGGCGTGCACAAGCGGCTCTGCTGCTCGGCTTGCAGGGCGTAGCTGAACGGCGCTGGCAGCCCGGCGCGCGGTGGCCTGAGCAGGTCGTCGCGCACTATCAGCAGGCACAGGCCGGCGATGCCGAGGTTCTTCTGCGCGCTGGCGTAGATCAGGCCGAAGCGCTCGACCGGCAGCGGCCGGGTGAGCAAATCCGAACTCATGTCCGTCACCAGGGGCACCGACAACTCCGGGAAATCCTGCAACTGCAGGCCGTTGGCGGTCTCGTTGCTGGTGACGTGGCAGTAGCCGGCCTGTGGGTCCAGGCGCCACTGACCGGGCTCGGGAAACGCGGTGAAGTCGTTGTTTCGGCCGCTGGCGATAATGTTCAGCGGGGCATGACGGCGGGCCTCGGCAATCGCCTTGCTGGCCCAGTAACCGCTCTCCAGGTAGTCGGCGGACTGGCCGGGGGCGAGCAGGTTGAGCGGCAGCAGGCCGAACTGACAGGTGGCGCCGCCATGCATGAACAGCACCCGGTAGTTCGCGGGGATCGCCAGCAGCGTGCGCAGGTCTTCTTCGGCCTGCTGCATTAGGCCCTTGAACGGTGCGCCGGTGAACGGTTGCTCCAGCACGGACAGGCCGCTGCCTTGCCAGTCCGGCAGCTCTTCGCGGATCTGCCCGAGCACCTCGGCCGGCAGCATCGCCGGGCCGGCGGAGAAGTTGTAGCGCTTGCCGGCCCCGCCGGCCCTGGCGCTTTCCACAAACCCGGCGCTTTCAATAAAAAAGTTGCAGACCATGACCGCCAGCCGCCATCAGGAACAGCAGGGGAATCGACAGGATGGTGTTGCTGCGTGAGGACAGAAAGGTGATCCGCGAGCAGCGCACGCGCTCCTCCAGGCTGGCCGGGACGAAACCCAACAGCTTCTTCTGGTGCGGCCAGAGCACCAGCCACAGATTGAGCAGCATCAGGGTGCCGATCCAGGCCCCCAGGCCGATCACCGCCAGCGGGCCTTGCAGCAGCAAGGCGTCTTCCAGCCAACCGCGCTGCCAGAGCATCAGCATCCCGGAGGCCCAGACCGCCAGCGAGGCGTAGCGGAAGATGCCGTGCTCGCGCTTCATCCGCTGTTCCAGGTCGCGGTTCAGCGTCGCTGTGTCGATGCCGTTGTGCAGCGGCACGAACCTGGGGTTCTGGATGAAGTTGGCGTAGTTGTGGCCGACCCAGACCAGGGCGAACAGCAGATGGGCGTAGCGGGCCAGCAGGTCGATGGCGTTCATGGGCCGACCAGCCAGAACCTGAGCAGCAGGTAGCAGCCCAGGGTCAGGATCAGGCCGGCACCCAGGGTGCCGGCGAAGGAGTCATGGGGCAGTCGCAAGGTCCACCCCCTGGCTGGCGTGGCGCGGGATCAGCTGTGACTCGCAGCGCGGTGCCTGCTGCGCCAGTGCCACTGCCTGCTGGATCAGTCGATGATGGGGCGATTTACTGCAGGCCGGATCGGTGTTGTCGCCGGAACCGGTGAGCAGCAGGGCCTGGCAGCGGCAACCGCCGAAGTCCTTTTCCTTCTCATTGCACGAACGGCACGGCTGCGGCATCCAGGCATCGCCGCGATAGAGGTTGAACACCGGCGAGTCGCGCCAGATGTCGCCCAGGCGTTGCTCGCGCACGTTGGGCAAGGTCAGATCCTTGAAGTTGCTGGCCTGGGAGCAGGGCAGTACGTTGCCGTTGGGGGCGATGGTCAGGTGGATGGCGCCCCAGCCGTTCATGCAGGCCTTGGGCCGACCTTCGTAATAGTCGGGGATGACGAAGAAAATGGTCAGGCTATCGCCCAGGCGCTCGCGAGCCTCCTGCACCTGGGCTTCGGCGCGTTGCAGTTCCTCGCGGCTCGGCATCAATTGTTCGCGGTTGAGCAGCGCCCAGTTGTAGTACTGCACGTTGGCCAGCTCGAGGTACTCTACCCCTAACTCGGCGGCGAACCCGATGATCTGCGGGATCTGCGCGATGTTCTGCCGGGTGATGGGCACGTTGAGCACCATCGGGAAACCCTGGGCCTTGATTGCCCTGGCCATGCCGAGCTTGCGCTCCAGGCAGTCGACCCCGGCCAGTTGCTGCGCGGTGGCGCGGTCGATGGACTGGAAACCGAGCTGGATATGCCGCAGTCCGACGGCCTTGAGCGCGCGTAGACGCGCCTCGGTGAGGCCGATGCCGGAGGTGATCAGGTTGCTGTAGTAACCCAGGCGATCGGCCTCGGCCACCAGCTCCTCGAGGTCCTTGCGCAAGGTCGGTTCGCCGCCGGAAAAGCCGATCTGCATGGCGCCGAGTTCGCGGGCCTGGCGCATTACATCGATCCACTCGGCCGTGTTCAATTCATCGCGGCGATAGTCGGCGAAGTTGCGCGGGTTGCTGCAGAACACGCATTGCAGCGGGCACTGGTAAGTCAGTTCCAATAACAACCAGACCGGGTTGCCATTGCCGTCAAGCCTTAATTCGGATCCAGCCTTTGTCACGGGATACCTCCAGGAAACGCAATACGCCAGTGCGAATTACGTTCGCGTCGGATAAATCATAAAGGGCGCCAAGTTTCTCGATCAGTTCGCCGACATTGGTTTTACCGTCGCAGCAATTGAGAATGTCGCCGCCGGTTTTATTGAGTTTGACGATGCCTTCCGGGTACAGCAGAACATGCGCTTGTTGCGAGTGTTCCCAGCGAAATATGAACGGTGGGCGGATTTCGAAATGGTCCGCCAGGTCTATCGGGAGTTGAGTCATGACCTGCCTCGCGGCTGGTGCGGCGGGGCGACCAGCGCCCCGCCGGATTCAAGGATTAGCGCACGTAAACGTACGCGGTGACTTCGAAGCCCAGACGTAGGTCGCAAAAATCTGGATCTATCCACTGCATGGCCGATCTCCTGTTATGAGTAAGTTGAATGCTTTTGCGGTGCTGCAACTTGAGGCTACAGGCATGTATCGATAGGGATTAATAAGACTTTGGAGTTAATTAACTGGGTAGTTGGTAGTGGCTGTGCTGCAGGCTTTGATTAATTAATCAATACTGCCCGGTTCTTGATTGCAATCAAGAATGCTGGGCGGTTTTGTTTATACGATTAATGCGTTTTGCCTGGCCGTTAGTGGCGGTTTTTTGTTTTCTTTCGATATTGGCGCGCAACTATATGTTGGCTGACTGCTCAGCGCGGTCGCGCGTGAAACCGATCAAACCAACATACATACCGACCGGCTCGGTGCCGTACATCTGTTTTGCGCCAGCAACTAGGCTGAACCACCCGGCGCCAAGGCGGCTTCTACTACCAAATGAGGAGACGTTGTGTGCCATGGGCGCATACCGGACGAGCCGACGGCTTTCTAAGATCGAACCATGACCTGTTCCAGGCTCCCAGGAGCAGGCTCCGACAACAGAGAGAGGTCAGCATCATGATTTACGCTAAACCAGGCACTCCAGGCGCCGTCATTACGCTCAAACCGCGCTACGGCAACTTCATCGGTGGTGAGTTCGTCGCACCGGTCAACGGTAACTACTTCACCAACACCAGTCCGGTCGATGCCTCGGTGATCGGCGAATTTCCGCGCTCCGATGCCGCCGACATCGAGCGCGCCCTGGATGCCGCCCATGCCGCGGCCGATGCCTGGGGCAAGACCTCGGTGGCCAACCGTTCGCTGATCCTGCTGAAAATCGCCGACCGCATCGAAGCCAATCTCGAACTGCTGGCCGTGGCCGAGACCTGGGACAACGGCAAGGCCGTGCGCGAAACCCTCAACGCCGACGTGCCGCTGGCCGCCGACCACTTCCGTTACTACGCCGGTTGCATCCGCGCCCAGGAAGGCAGCGCCGCCGAGATCGACGAGCACACCGCCGCCTACCATTTCCACGAGCCCCTGGGTGTGGTCGGGCAGGTCATTCCGTGGAACTTTCCGCTGCTGATGGCCGCCTGGAAACTCGCCCCGGCCCTGGCCGCCGGTAATGCCATCGTACTCAAGCCGGCCGAGCAAACCCCGCTGTCGATCACCATCCTGCTGGAAATCATTGGCGACCTGCTGCCGCCGGGCGTGCTCAACGTGGTGCAGGGCTTCGGCAAAGAGGCTGGCGAGGCGTTGGCCACCAGCAAGCGCATCGCCAAGATCGCCTTCACCGGCTCGACCCCGGTCGGCTCGCATATTCTCAAGTGCGCCGCCGAGAACATCATCCCGTCGACCGTCGAGCTGGGCGGCAAGTCGCCGAACATCTTCTTCGAAGACATCATGAAGGCCGAGCCGGCCTTTATCGAAAAAGCCGCCGAAGGCCTGGTGCTGGCGTTCTTCAACCAGGGCGAGGTGTGCACCTGCCCATCGCGGGCCCTGGTGCAGGAGTCGATCTACGACGCCTTCATGGTTGAAGTGATGAAGAAGATCCAGGTGATCAAGCGCGGCAACCCGCTGGATACCGAGACCATGGTCGGCGCCCAGGCGTCCGAGCAGCAGTACGATAAGATTCTCAGCTACCTGGAAATCGCCCAGCGCGAAGGCGCCGAGCTGCTTACCGGCGGCGCGGCCGAGCGTCTGCAAGGCGATCTGGCCAACGGTTATTACATCCAGCCGACCCTGCTCAAGGGCAACAACAAGATGCGTGTGTTCCAGGAAGAAATCTTCGGGCCGGTGGTGGGTATCACCACCTTCAAGGACGAAGCCGAAGCCCTGGCGATCGCCAACGACACCGAGTTCGGTCTGGGTGCCGGTCTGTGGACCCGCGATATCAACCGCGCCTATCGTATGGGCCGGGCGATCAAAGCCGGTCGCGTATGGACCAACTGCTACCACCTGTATCCGGCGCATGCCGCGTTCGGCGGTTACAAGAAATCCGGCGTCGGCCGCGAAACCCACAAGATGATGCTCGACCATTACCAGCAGACCAAGAACCTGCTGATCAGCTACGACATCAACCCGCTGGGCTTCTTCTGAGTTATTCCCCGGCGCGCGTGCTCCCGTGCGCCGGGTTTCCTGCGATATAGGATTTGCAGCAGCAGGCCATTGAAAAACTACCTGCGTTGGCAATACTGCGTTAAAAACAGGCTCGGAATGCTCATTTACAGCACGTAAACTCCGCTTCCTCGCCTGTTTTTGCCTTGTCTTGCCTGCCTCGCCTACGTTTTTCAACGGCCTGCTAGAGGCTGGATGACGCCAACCGTTTTCAAGGTGCCCGCCGTGAGTGACCGTACCGAGGCCGTAAAAGCCTACCTGCTCGACCTGCAAGACCGTATCTGCGCCACGCTTCAGACCGAGGACGGCAGCGCCGAATTCTTCGAGGATGCCTGGCAGCGGCCGGCCGGCGGCGGCGGGCGCACGCGGGTGATCGAGAACGGCGCGCTGATCGAAAAAGGCGGGGTGAATTTCTCCCACGTATTCGGCGACGGCCTGCCACCATCGGCCAGCGCCCACCGCCCGGAACTGGCCGGGCGCGGTTTCGAGGCCCTCGGCGTGTCCCTGGTGATCCACCCGGAGAACCCCTATGTGCCGACCTCCCACGCCAACGTGCGCTTCTTTAGCGCCGAAAAAATGGGCGACCGCGCCGAGAAAGAGGGCGAGGAGCCGGTCTGGTGGTTTGGCGGCGGCTTCGACCTGACCCCTTACTACGGCAACGAGGAAGACTGCGCGCACTGGCACCGGGTCGCCTTTGAGGCCTGCGCGCCCTTCGGCGCCGAGGTCTATCCGAAGTTCAAGGAATGGTGCGATCGCTACTTCCATATCAAGCACCGCGGCGAGCCGCGCGGTATCGGCGGGTTGTTTTTCGACGACCTCAACCAATGGGATTTCGACACCTGCTTCGCCTTCCAGCGGGCGATCGGCGACGCCTATCTCGATGCCTACCTGCCCATCGTGCAGCGGCGCAAGCTGACTCCCTACGGCGAGCGCGAGCGCGAATTCCAGGCGTTCCGCCGCGGCCGCTATGTCGAGTTCAACCTGGTTTACGACCGTGGCACCTTGTTCGGTTTGCAATCGGGCGGGCGTACCGAGTCGATCCTCATGTCGCTGCCGCCCCAGGTGCGCTGGGGCTACGATTGGAAGGCCGAGCCGGGCAGTGAAGAGGCGCGCTTGACCGAATATTTCCTGACCGACCGCGATTGGCTATCGGCAGAGTCATAATTTCGTAGCCCATCAGATAAGCCTACGGCGCAATCCGGGAGCGGTTTGTCAGGCGCCGGATGAGTCAATGACCCGGAGCATCACGGGTGGCATTCCCTCACAGTCGATTCGACCGTTCGACGCCTCGACGTGGGAACGATCAAAGAGCGTAGGAGGCCCGACCTCGGGGCGAGTTTTTCGCCGGTATTCCCAGGCCATGGCCGGGCAGCCCTGCGGGCTGCATTCGCCGCAGGGGCGCGCCTCCTACGAGCCCTATCTAATGGCTGATTTAACGGTTTACCAGGCGCTGGATTGGTCGATGACGTGGAGCGTCACGGACGGCGTTCCCATGTGGGCGGTTCGACGCCTCGACGTGGGAACGATCACGGAGTAGTAGAACCGGTTGAGTAGCCCGGATAAGCGCCAGCGCAATCCGGGGCTACGAAGCCGGGATTTACTCCGGCGGCTTTTTCAGCTTGGGATTGGGGAAGAACTGCACCGCCTGCACCTTGGGATCGGCAACCTTGGGTTTCAGGGCGCTGACATTGACCCGGGTCGGCAGCTCCTTGGGCACCGAGTTGCCGCGCGCATCCAGGGTGTCGGCGTAGCCGCAGGCCACGCATTCGCGGTTGGGCACGCCGTCTTCGTCCCACATCTGGATCTTGTCCTGTTCGCTACAGGCGGGGCATACGGCGCCGGCGATAAAGCGCCGCTTGCTGACATTCACCGGGGCGTCGCTCATGCGGCCTCCTGAGTCAAACCCAAATGCCGCAGTAAGGCGTCGATGCTCGGCTCGCGGCCGCGGAAGTCGACGAACAGCTGCATCGGCTCGCGCGAACCGCCGCGGGCCAGGATCGCCTCGCGGAAGGCGCGGCCGGTGTCGCTGTTGAACACACCCTCTTCCTCGAACCTGGAGAAGGCATCGGCCGACAGCACTTCGGCCCATTTGTAGCTGTAGTAACCAGCCGCGTAACCACCCGAGAAGATGTGCGCGAAGCTGTTGGGGAAGCGGTTGTAAGCCGGCGGACGCAGCACCGAGACTTCGTCGCGAATGCCTTCGAGCACTTCCAGCACGCTACGGCCGTCGCCGTGGTTGGCGTGCAGTTCGAAGTCGAACAGGGAGAACTCCAGCTGGCGCACCATCATCAGCCCGGACTGGAAGTTCTTCGCCGCCAGCATCTTGTCGAGCAGGTCCTGGGGCAGCGGTTCGCCGCTCTGGTAATGGCCGGAGATCAGCGCCAAGCCTTCCGGCTCCCAGCACCAGTTCTCCATGAATTGGCTCGGCAGCTCCACCGCATCCCAGGCCACGCCGTTGATCCCCGAAGCGCCGGCATGCTCGACGCGAGTCAGCAGGTGGTGCAGGCCGTGGCCGAATTCGTGGAACAGCGTGGTGACTTCGTCGTGGGTCAGCAGCGCCGGCTTGTCGCCCACCGCCGCGGTGAAATTGCACACCAGGTTGGCCACCGGACTGATCAACTCGCCCTGGGCATCGCGGCGCTTGTCGCGCGCGCCGTCCATCCAGGCGCCGCCGCGCTTGTTGGCGCGGGCGTAGAGGTCGAAAAAGAAACGCCCGACGTGCTGACCGTTTTCGCTGATCTCGAACAGGCGCACGTCCGGGTGCCAGCTGTCGAAGCCGGACAATTCCTTGATCTGAATGCCGTAGAGTTTCTCGACGATGGCGAACAGGCCGCTGAGCACCTTATCGATGGGGAAGTAGGTGCGGAGGATTTCCTGGGAAATGCTGTAGCGCTGCTCGCGCAGTTTTTCGCTGTAGTAACCCACGTCCCAGCTTTGCAGATCGGCGCAGCCCTGCTCGGCCGCGAAGGCCTGCAACTCGGCGAGGTCCTGGGCGGCGAAGGATTTGCTGCGCTGGGCCAGGTCGCGCAGGAAGTGCAGCACCTGATCGGTGGAGTCGGCCATCTTGCTGGCCAGGCTCAGCTCGGCGTAATTGGCGAAGCCGAGCAGCTGCGCCAACTCCTGACGCAGGTCGAGAATCTCGGCCATCACCGGGCCGTTGTCGTACTGGCCGGCATTCGGTCCCTGTTCGGAGGCGCGGGTGCAATAAGCGGCATACAGCTCTTCGCGCAAAGCACGGTCATCGGCGTAGGTCATCACCGCGAAGTAGCTGGGGAATTCCAGGGTGATCAGCCAGCCGTCCAGGCCCTTGGCCTCGGCCGCTTGCTTCATCTGCGCCTTGGCCGATTCGGTCAGGCCGGCCAGCGCCGCTTCGTCGGTCACCTGCTTGGTCCAGGCCTGGGTGGCGTCGAGCAATTGGTTGGAGAACTTGCTGCCCAGCTCCGACAGCTTCATCTGCACCGCGCCGTAGCGCTGTTGCTCGGCTTCCGGCAGATCGATGCCGGACAGGCGGAAGTCGCGCAGGGCGTGTTCGAGAATGGTCTGCTGCGCCACCTCGAAGCCCGCGGCCTCGGGACTGGCGGCCAAGGCCTGGTAGGCCTCGAACAGCACGCGGTTCTGTCCCAGCTCGGTGGAGTATTCCGACAGCTTGGGCAGGCAGGCTTCATAGGCGGCGCGCAGCTCGGCGTTGTTGCACACCGCGTTGAGGTGGCTGACCGGGCTCCAGGCGCGGCCGAGGCGGGCATTCAGCTCGTCGAGCGCCAGCACCAGCCCGTTCCAACTCGGTGTGCCAGACTGTCGTTCGAGCAACTCGGCGATCGCCGCGCGGTTATCGGCGAGAATCGCATCCACCGCGGGCTCGACGTGTTCAGGGCGGATGGCGGAATAGGGCGGCAGATCGAACGCTTGCAGCAAGGGGTTATCGGCAGTCACTGGGGTCACCTGAAACGAAATGGGTTTACAGCTGCGAGCCCGTTTCCCTGCAAAGGTCCTCGGGCTGGCTGGAATCGGTGCAGGCTGCTATCAAAAACAACGAGCATGGCCTGAACATGGGTGCCATCTTAATTACAATCAAGGCCAGACGCAGCTTAAGAGGTTTCTATCGTGGCGATACGTACTTATCAGCAATTCACCCCACAGCTCGGCGCCCGGGTCTTTGTCGACGCCTCGGCGGTCGTCCTGGGCGACGTGGAGATCGGCGCCGATAGCTCGATCTGGCCCCTGGTGGTGATCCGCGGCGACATGCACAGCATCCGCATCGGCGAGCGCACCAGCATCCAGGACGGCAGCGTGCTGCACATCACCCACGCCGGGCCGTTCCATCCGCACGGCTACCCGCTGAATATCGGCGACGACGTGACCATCGCCCACAACGTCACCCTGCACGGCTGCAGCATCGGCAACCGGGTGCTGGTCGGCATGGGCAGCATCGTCATGGACGGCGCGGTGATCGATGAGGAAGTCATGCTCGGCGCCGGCAGCCTGGTTCCCCCGGGCAGCCATCTGGAAAGCGGCTACCTGTACGTCGGTAGCCCCGCGAAAAAAGTCCGCGAACTGACCGAAAAGGAACGTAGCTACTTCAGCTATAGCGCCGCCAACTACGTGCGCTTGAAGGATCAACACCTGATGGAGGATTACTCCAGTCGGTGATTTAGGGCGGCGAGCTGGGGGATGGGTTGGCTTTCCTTTCCACCGCGCGCCCAGTTGGGTGATGTAAAGCGTTGTTTCGATTGCATGGTTGCCTATTCGGCAGTGAAGGGAGGCAATGGTGCTGATCCGCGGTTACAAATTTTCTGAGCTGCCTATTTCGGCAGTGAAGTCCAGGCCGGCGCGCATACCGGCGACCGAAAATTTCTGAGCTGCCTATTCGGCAGTGAAGCCCTCCGGTAACGGCA
>CBIHQF010000056.1:0-12017 GCA_966211665.1 uncultured Pseudomonas sp.
CCGCCAATGTCTGCACGCCATCGGGCATCGACACCAGCGGGCCGAGGCGTTCGCACGGCAGTTGTTTGCTCAGCAGCAGTCGATAGATGGGCTCGGCGACCACCACGTACCAATAGCGCGCGCCGCTGTCGAGGGAGTGATCGACGATGCCTTTGATCAGCAGGTCGAATACGCCGAACGCGCCAAGCTGCTTGTGCCCGCGGTACTGACGTTCGACCGCCAGGCGCGAGACCTCCAGGCTGTCGCTGTCGAACTCCCTGGCTGTGCCGGGTTCGAGCAGGAAGTCGAAGCATTCGCTGAGCATCCAGGGCGCGCCGTGCGGGGTCAGACGTAGGTAGCCGGCTGGGCGCCAGCGGTGGATAACCGCGACGTGCACGCTGAAAGGGTCGAATTGGTCGCGCTCCTGGCCATCGGCGCTGCTCGGTACCCAGCGCAATTCACGGGCGAACACCGCCTCGCGGAGCTCTAGGCAAGCCGGTAATTGGCTCAGATGGGGGCTGACGATCAGTCGGTAATCCCGCGAGATCGCAGGCTGCGCATGTGTGTGCATCGTAGTCCCTCCCAAATGGATGTGCCTGGGAGGGACTGTAGAAGCGCGACTGTCGATCCGGCAGCTGTCTTATCGGGCAGTTGCCGGATTGCCAGTACCGACGCGCGGATCAGGGTTTATCGATCGGGTAGTGCGGGAAGTTGCTGTTGAACTGGATATTCGGGCTCAACTCGGTCAGCAACGGATCGACCTTGAGCAGGGTGATGCGCCATTGCCCCGGACGTACCGCTTTCAGGCCCAGGGTATTGTTGCTGACGAACAATTGCGGGCCGGGCGTCGGGTCGAAGGGCTTGGGATCACCGGACACCGCGGTGATGTTCTGGTGCACCATGACGTTGAAATTCAGCTCGATGGTGCCGGTGCCGGCCAGTCGGCCGCCTGCGTATTGGCTGATATAGGGTGCGCTCAGGGAGAAGGAAGCGCTGTTGCGGATGCTCGCCAGGCCCTGGGTGGCGATGGCCAAGGCGGAGGCGCGACCGTCGGAGAGGTTGCCGGCGATGTTGATATGGATATTGTCGTCGACGGTTTCGTTGAAGCACTTCTCGACATTCTCCAGCACGCCCGGTTCGAGCTTATGGTTGGACGCTTCCGGAATGCACAGGAAGAAACGGCGCACGACCTGGTTCGCTTCGAAATAGGCGCTCTGCTTGATCAGGCTGGAGCTGACGAACGTCAGGTTGGCCAATTGTTCCAGCATCGGCGGGGTTTGGCGGGTCGGTTGGGCCTGGGCCAGCGAGTGGCCGCCAAGGCCGATGGCGAACAGGACGAGGGTGGCGCGTAGTGTTGGGCGCATGGTGTTTCCTTTGTCGGTGTGTGTGTTGTGGTTGGTTTTATGGGTGTGCCGCGGGTATGCCTGTTTCCGCCAGCACGCTGTCTGTGCTCGGCAGGGTGAGTTCGCTCCAGCCGCGTACGTCGTGCTCGAGGGTGGAATCCTTGTAGATGGTGAAATCCGGGCAGGCGAAACGGATGACGCCGACGCGGGTGAGGATCGGTTTGTAGCTGGGCAAGCCGGCCTTGCCGAGGGCGCAGTTGATCTGCTTGATCGCGCGGAAAACCTTGACGTTGAGCTGTGCCTGGTTGTCGCCGATCATCTTGTGCAGGTGTTCGCGCTCGACCCAGCCCAGGCTCATCGGATCGCTCGCGGCGTTGCCCCGCGCCCGCAGTTGCTGGCAGAACTCGCGGGCCAGCAACAGGAGTACGTAGTGGTGCACGCGCTCGCCTAAATCCAATTGCTGGCCCGCTACCTCGATCAGCAGTTGCACGTGCCAGTCATCGGCGCTGACCTTGAAGATAAAGCGTGGCGCAATGCTGGCCGCTTGCGCCTCGCTGGCGGGCGGCGCAAATGCTTCGTGGTCGGCTGGATCGGGCCTGTCGTACGCCGGGCTGGGCTGACCCGGGCCGCAATCCACGGGCAGGCCGGTGAGTTGGCCGATAAGCTCGGCGTAATGGTTCGCCTGCCGGGCTTGGGGAATGGCGTAATTGCTCAGCAGTTGATACAGGGCCAGTGGGCTTTCCGGCGTCGCCTGGCCGAGTATGGCGCCGTGCACGAAGTGGATGCCGTTGGCGATGGCCGACATGCTGTTGGCCAGGGCGAAGCCGTGTTTGTCGTTGCCTTTGAATGCCAGTGCCGGGCCGCTCTCGTGCAAGTCCGGGAATTGCCCGAGCAAATGGGTCAGCAGGTTGCGCACGCCCAGCGGGGTCAGGCGCGCCTGCTGGTCGCAGAGGGTGACCCGGTCGATGGCGAACTGGCGGGCGAATTCGATGCATGCGTGCAACTGTGAGGGTGTGGCGCTGGGCGCATCCTGCAGGATCAGGCACAGCGCCACGCCGCGCTGATGCAGCTCTTCGACGATATCGATCAGCGCGCTCAGCTGTTCTCCTACCTGTTCGCAGCTGCGCCCGCCGCCGAGTTGCACGCGCAATTGGATGCCGCATTGCGGATGCCGTGTGACCAGACGCACCAGCGGGCCGATTTCGGCGGGCTGAGGGGCATCCAGCCAGGGACGCAGTTGCGGGGCGCATGCCCGCAGTTTCGCCAGGGCGGCATCCAAAGCCCATTCGTTCGCTTGCAGCCGGCCCAGGGCGATATCGCCGAAGGGGGTTTGCGCCAGTTGCTCGATATGCTGCTTCCAGGCGTGTCCGTCGTTCTCGAGCGTTAGCAGGCAAGGCGTATGGTCCACGCAGCCGCGAAACGAGGCGGGCAGCGGGAAGCGATTCCAATCGCTGAATGCAACCAGTTGGGTTGGCGCAGTGGTCTGCCGGTTCATGCCGTCTCCTTGGGGCGAGTCAGGCAACACGGGTGGATTGGGACACGTGCTGCGGTCTGTGCTGCCAGCCGGCCCAGGCCATGCTCAGCAACAGACCGAGCAAGGCACACCAGATCAGGCTGAAACCGGCCAGCTTGAATGCACCGACCGGTTCGCCGAACAGCACAGCGGCAAGCAAGAACATCAGCGTTGGGTTGAGGTATTGCAGAAAGCCCACAGTGGTCAGCGACTAGGCTTTCACCGAGGCGATGTACAGCCACTTGGGCAGGGTGGTGATCAATCCGAGTGCCAGTAGCAGCGCCCAGTCGTGGGTGCTGTATTGGACCGCGGCAGCGGCGCCGAGGCCGCTATAGAGCAGCAGACCGCCGGCGGGAATCGCCGCCAGGGCGGTTTCCAGCGTCAGGCCGAGCAGGGGCGGGACCGTCGAGCGTTTCTTCACCGCACTGTAGAGCGCGAAGGTGGCGGCGATGGTCAGGCCGATCCAAGGCACTTGCAGGTGCTGTTCGCCGGTGACGATCAGCATCACCCCGGCCAGGCAGAGCGCGGCGGCCAGCCATTCGCGACGCCCGCTCGGCTCGCGAAACAGCCAGTGGGCGAGCAGTACGCTGAGCAGCGGCGACAGGTAATAGCCGAGGCTGGCATCCAGCAGACGCTCCTGGGCCACCGCCCAGATCACCAAAAACCAGTTGCAGGCGATCAAGGCGCTGCTGAGCAGCAGCACGGCCAATTGCCGTGGCGAGCCGAGGATGCGCCAGGCTTGGCCGAGGGCGCGGATCAGGACCAGCCCGAGCACGCACCAGGCCAGCGAACCGAGCACGCGGTAGGCGAAGACCTCCCACACCGGCAAGTGGGCCAGCAGCTTGAACAGCAGGGTGGCCGAGGCCCATAGCAGAAAGGCGCTGATATTCAGCAGCAATGCTTGCCGTGGGCACAGGGGTGTGGCGATCGGGAGGTTGGGCATGCTCGGGCTCACTCACTCGCGCGTCAGGCTGACCTTGCCCAACGCCTGGCCGGATTCGGCATAGACATGGGCGTCGGCGATCGCGTCGAAACTGAAGTGCTGCGGGTCGAGCAATGGGCGCAAAACACCGCATTCCGCCAGCTTGGCGGCTTCGCGCAGGATGAAACCGTGGTGCTCCATGCCCACGCCGGTGGCCATCGGCCAGGTCATATTGACGCAGTGCACGGTCTGTTTGCGCGCCCAGGCCACGGTCATGTCGAGCTTGCCCATGGCCAGCACGGTGATCACGGTGCCGCCGACACGGGTGGCCAGCAGGCTCTGCTCGAAGGTCTCGCCGCCGACCGTATCGACCACCACGTCGAAGCCGGCACCGTCGGTATGAAGCTCGACGTACTGGGCGACGTCCTGCGTGCGGTAGTCGATGGTTTCGTCGGCGCCGAACTCGCGTGAGAGTGCGGCTTTCTCGGCGCTGCTGACCGTGGTGTAGACAGTCGCGCCTTGCCATTTGGCCAGCTGTGCGGCGACATGGCCGACTCCGCCGGTGCCGCCATGCACCAGTACGCGGTCGCCCGGTTTGATCGCCGCGGTATCGATCAGGCCGTCCCAGGCGGTGAGCACCACCAGCGGCAACACCGCGGCTTCGGCCATGCTCAGGTTCTGCGGTTTGGGCGCGACCAGGGCGGCATCCACCACCATGTAGTCGGCCAGCGCACCTTGCCGACCCCGTACGCCGCCGGCGCAACCGTAGACCGCGTCGCCTTCGGCGAAACCTTGCACGCCGGCGCCGACGGCGCTTACCGTGCCGGCGAAATCGCCATGCAGAATGGCCGGGAATTCATGGGTGAAAGCCGGGATGTCGCCACGGCGCAACTTGTAATCGAGCGGATTGATACCGCTTGCCGCGACCTTCACCAGTAACTGTCCGGCAGCGGCTTGCGGGGTCGGCAGCTCGACTTCTTCGAAGACGTCGGCCCGGCCGAATCGATTGATCACGAAAGCTTTCATAGCGGGTTCTCACAGGTATGGGTGATGAAGGTGTCCATCAGGTCGTTGAATCGGGCCGGGTCCTCGACATGTGGGCAGTGGCCGCACTCGTCGAAGAGAAATACCGACACATCGGCGGGGGCCAGCAGGTCTTTGCGGGTGCAGGCGTCCGCATCGAGAAAGACGTCGTCGCGGCCTTGCATAAGCGCCGTAGGCACGCCGCTGGCGGCCAGCAGGGCGACTTCGTCGGCGAACGCGCCACTGCCCAGACTGGCGCCCAGAGCGGCGCGAACCTGCGGGTCGGTGGCGCGGATGTAGTGGCCCAAGGTGTCGAGCTGCGCTTGATCCACGCGCGCAGGATTGACGAAGGCGCGGGCCAGACGCGCCACCTCGGCGTCGTCCAGCTCGGCCTGGAACACCAGGCCGCCGGTGGGTTCGGGACGGAATAGCTGGCCGGCGTTAGCGGCATTGAACGGCACCGCACCGATCAGGCCGAGACCGCGTAGCCCCGGCAGGCGCGGCAGCGCTTCGAGCGCCGCGTGGCCGCCCAGGCTGTGGCCGAAAATCAGGTAATCATGCAGCCCGAGGCGTTCGACGAACTCCACCAGGGCATCGGCATAGCCGGCGAAGCTGTAATGTTCGGCCGGCGCCGCGGCGGATTGCCCGTGGCCGGGCAAGTCCAGCGCCAGCAGGCGATAGCGTGCACCGAAGGCGGCGAACTGCGCGGCGAAGGCGGCGGCCGAAGAGGAGTTGCCGTGCAACAGGACGACCGTGTGTCCGGGTCCTTCGCTATCGAGATAGTGCATCGAACCGTTGGATAACTGGATGCGTGCGGATTTCATGGCGTCTCTCTGGAGGTGGATATGAACTCGAGCAAGATTTGCTGCATCTTGCTTTTCATCAGGCGAATGCGGGCCTCGTCCATCAGCGGCACGGGGAAGGTGAAGCACAGCGACAACGCCGAGGCGAAACCGGTGACATGCAGGGCCACGGCGAAATTGCCGACCACTCGCGAGGCCGCATTGGCGTAGTCGAGCACTCGAAAATGGCGGTAGTGGGGAAAGGTGATGACGCCGTGGTTGGTCATGGCGATGCCGTGGGCGAAGCTCTGGTATGCGCGTAACGAGTGGATGCGCGTGCGCATGGCTTCCAGATCCTGCTCGGGTTGGCGCTTGGCCATCTGCGGCAGGCTGGCATGCAACTGGCGCTGGTAATCCAGCGCCAGGCTGGTCAGCGGACGGGCGGCCACGGCCAGGCAATGGCTGGCGACGCCTATAAAGCAGCCGATGGCGGCGTCGCCGATGGGCTGCGCCGCGCGTTGGCGCAGCGATACCGCGGTGTTGATGCGGATCTGTTTGCCCAGGTCGACTTCGCCGGCGGCCTTGAGCAAGGCGCCGGCCAGTAGCGAATTGAGGGTCAGCCCTTGGGCTTTGGCCAAGCGGCGCAATTCGTTGCTGGTTTGGTCGTCGAGTAGCAGGCGGTGTACGCCGGTGCGCCGACGCGCCAGCGGTACACTCTGCAGAAAGCGCACGGGGCCGGGGGTCTCGCAGGTCGGCTGCGGCTCCAGGGCCGGCTCCATGTGCGCTTCCAGCGCGCTGACCAAGGGCTCTTGCTGAACACTCAGCGATGCGCCCGTCTGCTGGCTTTCGCACAGACTGAGCAGTTCGCCGAGCAGTTGGGCGAGGCTGACGGCATCGGTGATCGAGTGGTGACAGGTCAACAGCAGGTGATGGCGGCTGCGATTCGGGGTGGAAAGCAGCAATAGGCGCCAAAGATGCTTCTGGGGAGCGAGCACGCTGTCGAGCTGACGCTGCAACAGTTGTGCGGGCGTTTGCCCGGCGAGCAGGGTGTGGTTGTACACCTTGATCTGGGAAAAGGGCACATCGGCTTTGAAGTACAACGCATTCTCGCTCTCGACGATGCGGCTCTGCAGCAGCGGGTGACGCCAGTGCAGCTTCTCCGCGGCCCGTTGCAAGGTAGCGCCCGACAGGGGGCCGTCGAAGCTCAGCAGGCTGGCGGTCTGGGTGCAGCCGTTGAGTTCATGCATCAAGGCCATGCTGGTTTCGATCTGGCCGAGAGGGCGGCCAAGGCTTTGTGACATCGTCGCGCTCCTCATACGGCCAATTGCTCGGTTTCTGCCGAGACATCGTTCAGGTAGAAGCGCTCGATCAAGGAAGTAAGGGCGGTGGGGTCGTCCAATCGGCCGCGACAATCGATGAACAGATCGGGGCGTACCAGCAGGAACTCGCCTTCATTCAATTTCCAGGCATCGCGTAGACGCTGGTCGGCCAGGTGCTGGCCTTGGGGTAGTCCGTTGGGCTGTTTACCCAACCAGTGGATAGTCAAGCGAGGGCTCAAGGGTTCGAGCAGGGTCAGTAACTCGGCGCATGCGGCGCCTTCGGAGGGGCCGGGCGGGAGGATCAACAGGCTGTGCCGGCCTTGGCCGAACCTGTCCGCACCGTTGACGTAAGGCAGCAGGCAGCCGGCCTGCAGCTCGCTGCGCGGGGTGCCGTAGCGCAGGGTCAAACCGGCGGTTTCCAGCGGGAAGCGGCGGATGAACTCGCGGTTGCGCAGACGTGGCAGGTAAGCCTGCTCGTCGGCCGGCAGGTGGCGATTCAGGCGGGCGATCAGCGAGGTGGATTTATCGGTCTTGGCCAGCAATGTGCGGGTGTTCTGCTCGCGTTCTTCGACATAGGACTGCAGCAACTCGTCGTTGCCCAGGCCGTTGAGGGTGTAGCCGAGCTTCCAGCCGAGGTTGAAGGCGTCGGCTATCCCTGAGTTCATGCCGAAACCGCCGATCGGGCTGAACAGATGGGCGGCATCGCCGGCGAGAAATACCCGACCGCGACGGATGGTGGCCGCCGAGCGGTTATAGAAGGGTGCGCTCGACAGCCAGATCGGGTCGCTGACCTGCAGGCCGGGGATCTCGTAGCGCGCGATATAGTCGCGAATTTCCTCCAGGCTCGGCTTGTAGCCGGGCGCGCATTGCTCGTTCACCTTGATGACGATGCGGTGGTAGCCATCCTTGAGTGGCAACAGGATCAGAAAGCCGTCGTCGCGGATGAAGTAGAAGCCTTGTTCCCGGGCGCCCTGCCATTCGATGCGCAGGTCGGCGAGGATGAAGTGCATGTTGTAGTCGTAGCCGCTGAAGTCCAGCTCCAGCTCGTTGCGCACCTTGCTCAGGCCGCCGTCGCAACCCACCACATAGTCGAAATGCTGGCGCTCGCGGCCGTCGCCGGTGCGCAATTCGACTTCCACGCCGTCGTCGTGCTGGCGTAGGCCGAGCAGTTCGCAGTCGCGTTCGATGCTGTGGCCAAGCTCATTCAGCCGCTGCTCCAGCACCTGTTCGGTTTCCGGTTGCGGCAGCATGAGAAAGAATGGGAACTTGCTCGGCAAGCGAGCGAAGCGGGCGCGCATCAGCGGCCGGTTGTCGTATACCAGGTTGATCACTTCGGTTTTGTGACCCAGGCCGATCAATGTCTCGGCGACGCCCAGGTCGTCGAGCAGGTTCAGCGAGGCGGGGTTGATGCTCAGGGCCTTGGAGCCGGAGGGCTCTTTGCGGCGTTTGTCGATCAGCCGGAAACCGATGCCGAAGCGCTGCAGCTGCAGGGCAAGGGTCATGCCGGTGGGGCCGCCCCCGACGATCAATACGTGCGGTTTCATCAACGCAATTCCTCGTTGGCGTTGGGTGGGCGGCGGCTCGGCTCGAGCCGCCGGCTACGGGCGACTCAGATGTTGGTGCCTTTGAGGATGGCGTCCGGGTAGCGTTTGCCGGCAATCGCCTGGGGCATGAAGATCTTGCCGAGCATGGCCGAGGCGGCTGCATCCAGCTTGATCGTCTGGGCGTCGAAGTTGCCGGCCAGGTACTTGATGCGCTTGGTGCCGGGAATCACGTGGAGGTTCTCGTACTGATCCAGCAACCAGGCCAGGGCCAGTTGCGCGGAGGTGCAGCCGAGTTCGTTGCCGAGTTGTTCGAGGGCCTTGACCAGTTGCAGATTGGCATCCAGGTTCTCGCCCTGGAAACGTGGCAGCTTGGCGCGGAAATCGCTGTCGGCGCTGGCCTGCTCGATGTGCTCCTTGGTGATGGCGCCGGTGAGGAAACCGCGACCCAGCGGACTGTAGGCCACCAGTGCGATATTCAGTTCTTCGAGTACCGGCAGGGTTTGCTCTTCCAGGTCGCGGCTCCACAGCGAGTATTCGCTCTGCAGGGCGGCGATCGGGTGAACGGCGTGCGCTTTGCGCAGAGTCTCGACCGACACTTCGGAGAGGCCGATCGCCTTGATTTTGCCTTCCTGCACCAGCTCGGCGAGGGCGCCGACGGTTTCCTCGATCGGCGTGTTGGGATCGCGACGGTGAACGTAATAGAGGTCGATGCACTCGGTGTTGAGGCGCTTGAGCGATGCTTCGCAGGCTTTTTTGACGTAGTCGCGCGAACCATCGATCAGCAGGTTGTACTTGTCGGCGGGGTCGCGATAGATACCGAATTTAGTGGCCAGCAGCATTTCGTTGCGGCGGCTGCCCAGTTGCTTGATGAATTTGCCGAGCAGTTCTTCGTTGTGGCCGCGACCGTACATGTCCGAGGTGTCGAAATGTCGGTAGCCGAGATCGAGGGCGGCATGCAGGGTTTCCAGGGACTGCGCGTCGTCGGTTTCGCCGTAGAATTCGCTCATGCCCATGCAGCCCAAGCCCACGGCCGGGACGCTCTTATTCGCCAGCGTTCTGTTCATCTAATGCTCCAAAAAATGGCTGAGTGCGAGCCGCGTTGCGGCCGCCGATGGTTGAAGGTGCACGTTACTCAGCCAGCTGCGTGCGCATCACTGTTCGAACGGACAGGTCGGTCGGCCGTGGCGCGCAATGGCGTGTTGCACGCCTGTGCGGTCGCGGTTGGGGCGTGCCGGGGGAGCGAAAGGGCGGGTGCCGTTACAGCGCTGGGAATCGGTCTGCGCACGGACGATGGAAAAAGTAAGGGAGGCGAACCTCCCTTCAAAAGGGGGGGAAGGCAGTTGGGTCGCTGTCAGGCGGCCTCGATGATGTTCCAGTTGCGCTGCTGGCAGAGATCTCGGACATGGGCATCGGGGTTGACCATTACCGGATAGCCGACCTGCTCGAGCATCGGAATATCGGAGATGTCGTCGCCGTAGGCATAGCAGTGTTGCGCTTGCAGGCCCTGTTCGCGGATGAACGCGATCACGCCTTCGGCTTTGCCTTGGCCGATACTCGGCTGGCCGGTCAATTGCCCGGTATAGCGCCCATGTTTGATCTCCAGCGGTGCGGCGATCATGAAGTCGGCACCGAGTTCTTCGGCCAATGGCGCGAGAATCGCAGCGAAGGAGCCGGAAACCAGGACGATGCTGGCGCCCTGGCGCTGGTGCCAGCGGATTTCGTCGCGCATGCGGGCGAAGAACAGGCGTTCGTCGCTACGCACCCGGGCGTACCAGGCACGCCCCAGGTTCTCCACCAACTCGACGTCGAGGCCGTCGTAGATGCTGTAGTAGAAGCGGTTGATCGCTTCGCGCGGCTGCTCTTCGGCGATCATCCGTTGCAACGTTTCGCGGTACTCCTGGACTCGCGTCGACTCGGCGATGCTCAAGTAGTCGACCAAGTAGTCGAGGAAGCTGAACATGCTCTTGATGCTGATCAGGGTGCCGTCGACATCGAAGAATGCCGACCAGGCGACGTTTTCAGGCACGTTTCTCATGCACGATCTCCTGATTCAGTTCGCTGAGAATCGCTTGCTGGGCCAGGCCCGCTTCTTTTCCCGCGATCACGCTATCGGGGTAGGTGGAGAATTTGGTTCTGATCACGCAGCAGGTCTGCTGGGCCTGGATCACCGACATGCGTACCTCGAAACGCTGCGAGTTGCTGCGTTCGCTGACCCTGTGTTCGAGCACCTCATAGAGGATGCTCATCGGCAGGGGAAAGACGAAGCGCTGGTACTCGACATCCATGTTGTTGATGACGAAGTAGCTGCTTTCGGTTTCGTCTTGCAGGTAAAAGGCTTCGCTGACGGCGAGGAAGGTCTGCCGCGCCGCTTCGGTGAGCACCATGCCCTGGATGTGCTGACCGGTGATGTGGTCGCTCATCTCGGCGCAGCGCTCGTCGAGCAGTACATCGACCTCAAAGCTGTCGTGACTGAGGCGGCGCGGTACGCTGATCATCGAGTTCTGCGACTGGTGCTTGTGTGCCAGTTCGCGGCCGGCCTTGGCGGGCTTGGCGAAGTCGGTCAGCCAAGGTTTTTTCAGGCGCGCGGCCTTTTCCAGCAGGCGGGTGACCTGTTCCTCGGAGACGCCCTGGCCCAGTTGGAAGCGCAGGTTCGGGTGTATCAGATCGCCATCGAGGATGGCTTCCAGTTCGCTGACGGCCATTACGTGCGCGTTTTCGGCGAACAATTTGAATTTATCGCCAACGATAAAAATTCTTTCCACAGACATGGCGGGTTCCCTTAGCTAGTGGCCTTGAAAAGCAGTGATGCCGGATAGTTGAAGGCGGCAGTCAAGGAGCCGTGCGCATCGGCTCGCTTTTCTAAGCAAGCTCGGTGATGTCGCGCGGCACTAGCCAGAGCCGAAGCGGTGTAGCTAGTGGCCGCTAAAGTAGATGCGCAGGTCGGTCGCTGTATATTTCAGAGCATTTCAGCGCATAACAGGCGGGTGGCGGGGCCCGATCGTTCCCGATGGGCAGTCCCGGACGGACAGTCTCGGACGGACAGTCCTGGGCAAATGGTCTCGGGCTCGGCCGTCTTGAGCGGAGAGTTTCGGGCGAATGGGAAAAGAGAAGGGCAGTACTCAGGCGCGCGGCCAGCTGGCCATGGCCTGGCTGGCCATGTCATGCAGCTCGGCGGCGTCCGCACCGTCGCGGGCTTGGATCGACATGCCCTGAATCACCGCGCCGAAGAAGCGCGCCAGGCTATGGCAGTTGGTGCTGGCGGGCAGCTCGCCGCAGTCCTTGGCTTCCTCGAAGCGCTTATGGATGAGCCCCAGGGTGGCGGTACGCAACTCGCTCATGCATTGCGCCATCCGGTTATGCAGGGTGGCGCTGGTCAGCAGGCCGCTGGAGACGATACAGCCGGGAGGGTGGGCGTGAGCGGTGAACTCGTTGGCTGCGCTGCTGAGCACCTGCTGGGTGAAACTGCGGGCGTCGTTGGTGTGCGCTAGTGCATGCTGAATGAAATTGCCCGGCCCTTTCAGATACAGGTCGACGACTTCCAGGTAGAGCTGCTCCTTGGAGCCGAACGCGGTGTACAGGCTGGGCGGGGCGA
>CBIHQF010000057.1:0-12010 GCA_966211665.1 uncultured Pseudomonas sp.
GCTTAATAAGGTGGCGATTGAGCCTGAGCAATTCGGCGATGGCGCCGCCTTCCGGGTACTGTTTGCGTTGCAGCTGTATTGCCGCTTCGCTCAATAACGCACGGTAGGCCCGCCAGTGCGGTTGCAACTGCTCGAGCCTCGACAGCAGGGCGCCACCGGCTGCTTCGAGTCGGCCGAGTTGGCTATCGACCAGGGCGATGCGCTTTTCGATAGAGGCGCCATGGGCCGGGTCGACGGTTACGCCATAGAGCAAATAGAAGTCGCCGAGCGAACCGATGATGCTCAGGCGGATTTGATGCAGGGCGGCGGCCTGCTGCTCGGGGGTAGCGGCGGATACGCCGGGGTGAAGGGCTATGGCCAATAGGCAAAACAGCCAGGCGTACAAGCGGTGGGTCATACGGCCTCCCTGGGGCTCGTCGGACTAGCGGGCCTACGTTGGCAATACTGCGTTAAAGACGGCCTCGGAATGAATGAAACCGGGGGTGTTCCGCTTTTTACGAGACGACTGGCCGTCTCATGAATGCCGGCCGCGGACATCGACTCGTTGAACCAGTCACCCAAGCCGCCAACGGACGACTGGGCGCAAGGCCCAGTCGTCGCTGTCGGCGGTCGCGGGGCAGGCAGCCAAGGCTGTCTGCCCGTCCCTTCATGGGTGGGCTTTGAACCAGGCGAGTACCTTGCCCGGCGAGGCGTCGAACCACTCATGACCCCCCCAGGACTCGGTATAGCGACCGGTCTTGATGCCCTGCTGCAGCAGGCGGTCGTAATACATGTCCATGCTCCACCACGGCACGATCAGGTCGGTATAGCCGTGAATGAAATAGGTTGGCGGATGATCGGCCGGCAGGGTCGATGGCACCGAACACAGCGGCCCGCTGCAGGTGGCATAGGAGCCGGAGTGCACGACCAAGGCTTTGAACTGGCCCGGGAAGGAAACGGCCATGCGGCTGGTGTTGTAGCCGCCGCTGGAAATGCCGGTGGCGTACTTGCGCTTGCCGTTGAGCGGGCCGAAATGCCCGTTGTCGATGGCTTTGAACACGTTGGTCAGAAAGCTGAAGTCCGTGCTGGTCTCGTACAGGCTGCCCGATAAGCCGGGGATGTTGGTTTGCCAGAACAGATCGGCCGGTGCACTGGGCGCGATCACGGCATAGCCGTTGTCCAGCAAGGTCTTGATGGTCTTGCCCTCGTTATACAGTTTGCCCAGCCATGAGCTGCTGTAATAGACGAAGTCGTCCAGGGCGAAGAACGAACCCTGGTAGATCAGGGCCACTGGCCAGCCACCCGCAGGCGGCGTACCCGCCGGCGTTTGGTAGATCACCTTGCGTGAACCTATCGCGCCCGAGGCGATCCAGGTGGTTTTGTGGCTGCATTCGATTTTGCCGGGTAGTAGCCAGGTTTTTTTACGTTCGGTACAGGGGGAGTCGGCCCAGGTTGGAGTTGCAAAAACGCAGGCCAGTAACGCGATCAAGCTCAGCCAACGAACTTCATGTTTGGCAGTGAACATGGATGTATCTCCGATTTTATTGTTGGTTTTTTCCGCGAATTTCTCCCGATCTGTCGTGTTTTTCCTTAACTGCGGAGAGATAAATAGAAACCTGAATTCCGATTCCGTCAAGTGAACAAAACCGAAATTTTACGGTCCTCAAGCGCAGCGGCCGTCTAGCTCAAGGCCTCTGGGCGGAAAAAAATTTTGGAGCTTGCCAAAGATAAACTGCGGGATTAGTTTATCGGAACCGATGTTCCGGTTCCGATAAAAATAATTCAGCAGGAGACCATCGTGGCGATTCAGAGAACAACATGGGCGGCATGGACGGCGGGCTTTTGGGTGCTGCTGGCGGCGGGCCAGGCCAGCGCTTTTCAGGCACGCTCAGGGGATTGGGCGCTGTCCTGGGACACTACCCTGTCCTACGGCGTGAACTACCGCATGGAAAGCCAGGACCGTCGACTGATAGCGCGCGCCAATGGCGGTAAGGGCGCGAACGTCGACTTGATCAATACCGACGACGGCAATCTGAATTTCAGAAAAGGCGATCTGTTCTCCGAAGTGGCCAAGGTGGTCACCGAGATGGACCTGAATTTTCAGAACGATTACGGCGTATTCGTCAGGGCGAGGGGCTTCTACGATTTCGAACTGAAGGACGACGAGCGCCGCCACCGTGAGATTCCGAACAAGGGATTGGACGACGCCGGCTCCAGCATCGATCTGCTGGATGCGTTCGTCTACGGCAGCTGGACGGTGGCCGATCGGGCGTTGAACGTGCGCCTGGGCCGTCAGGTGATCAACTGGGGCGAGGGGTTGTTCTACCAGAACGGCATAGGCGCGACCAACCCGGTGGATCTCAATGCCCTGCGCGCGCCCGGCTCCGAGCTGAAAGAAGCCTATATGCCGACCCTGATGGGCTATGCCTCCTACGAGTTGAGCGATGGCTTGTCGATCGAGGGTTACTGGCAGCCGGGAAGTGCTTGGGAAGAAACCAAGATCGACCCCTGCGGCACCTACTTCTCCACCCTGGATGTGGTCGGTGGCGGCTGCGATTATCTGATGTTGCCGCCACTGCAGGAGCCTCTGCTCGGCGGTGTGGCCTTCGACAGCCCCGAGCAGGCCCAGGCGTTTGCCGACAGCCTGGGCCCGGGCTTCGTCAATGACTTGCTGCGCGGCTATCTACCAACTACCTATATTCCCCGTGGCCGGGATGTAAAAGCCGATGGTGCCGCGCAATACGGCGTCGCCCTGCGCTGGTTGGTGCCGGAACTGAACGATACGGAGCTGGGTTTCTATTATCTGCGTTACAACATGAACCTGCCGATGCTCGGCCTGACGGTCGGACAGCCCGTGGCGCTGCCCTTCGTTGGCGCCCTGCCAGTCGCCAATACCTCGCGTTACTACGCCGAGTACCTGGAAAAACGCGACCTGTTCGGCGTCAGTTTCAACACCAGTATCAGCGGCGATAACTTCCTCAATGGCTTATCCGTGGCTGGTGAACTCAGTTATCGACCCAATGCGCCTATCGCGCTGGGCTTGGGCGAATACCTGCCGAGCGCGTTGTCGGGCACCGCTGAGGGGTTGGGTGTCGGCACGCGTCTCGACGGTTACCGCGAGAAACCCATGCTGCAGGCCTCGCTGGTCGGTATCTACAGCTTCAACAACCTGCTGGGCGCAGATACAGCCACTTTGCTGGCCGAAGTCGTGGGTAGCCGGGTCCAGGGGCTCGAGTCGGACATCGACTATTACGAGGCCACATCAAGCGCCTGGGGCGCGCAAGGCAGCTTGTCGTTGACCTACACCAACGTGTTCAACGTGGTCAATCTGGTGCCCAGCGTCAGCTACCAGTACGGCATCAATGGCACCGCGCCGCAGTTGACCAACGGCTTGCTGGAGGAGCGTAAGAGCTATTCGATCGGTATCGATGCCATCTATCGGGAGGCGCTGACCGTCGGCGCCAAGTACGTGGGCTACAGCGGCGGCGGTCTGGCCAACAAGCTCAGCGACCGCGATTACCTCAGCTTCAACATCAAATACAGTTTCTAGAAGAGGGAATCATGAAGACTTCAGGATTTTTGTATAGCAGCCTGTTCATCGCCCTTTTGCTCGGCAGTGGCCTGGCCCAGGCCCAGGTGAGCGCGGCCGAAGCCGCGCGTCTCGGCCAGGATCTGACCCCGATGGGCGCCGAGAAAGCCGGTAATGCGGCGGGCACCATCCCCGCCTGGGACGGCGGCTTGGCCCGCGACCCCGGCGCGTTCAAAGCGGATGTGGGCTACCCCGACCCCTTCGCCGGCGACAAGCCGCTGTTCACCATCACCGCGGCCAATGCCGAGCAATACCGCGACCAGTTGAGCCCCGGCCAGCGCGCCATGCTGACCCGCTTCAGCGACACCTGGAAGCTCAACGTCTACCCGACCCGGCGTTCGGCTTCCTACCCGCAAAAGATCTACGACGCGGTCAAGACTAACGCGACCACCGCCAAACTGATCGAGAACGGCAACGGCATCGCCGATTTCAAACTCGCCACGCCTTTCCCGATTCCCCAGTCGGGTCTCGAAGTGTTGTGGAACCACCTGGTGCGTTACCGCGGCGACAGCGTCAAGCGCCATTACGCCCAAGCGGTTCCGCATGCCAGCGGCGACTACTTCATGACCAAGATCGAGGACCTGTTCCTGTTCAACGAAGCAGCGGGCGATCACAGCAAGGAGAACGGCAACGTGCTCTTCTACTTCCGCCAATCGGTACTGGCCCCGGCACGTCTGGCCGGAACCGAGTTGCTCGTGCACGAAACCGTCAATCAGGTGAAAGAACCGCGGCTGGCCTGGCTCTACGCCGCCGGTCAGCGTCGGGTACGGCGCGCGCCGAACGTGGCGTACGACTCCCCGGGCACCTCCTCGGATGGCATGCGCACCACCGATAATTTCGACATGTTCTCCGGCGCGCCGGACAAGTACGACTGGGAATTGTTGGGCAAGAAGGAGATGTACGTGCCCTACAACAGCTACCAGTTGGCGGACAAACGCAACAAGTACAGCGATATCGTCCAGCGTGGGCACGTCAATCCCGATCTGCTGCGTTATGAGCTGCACCGGGTCTGGCATGTGCGGGCGATGTTGAAGGATGGCATGCGCCATCAGTACAAGCAGCGCGATATGTATTTCGACGAAGATAGCTATCAGTTGCTGCTGGTCGACCACTACGACAACCGCGACAACCTGTGGCGGGTCGGCGAGTCCTACACGATCAATCTCTACGACCAGCCGTTGGTCTGGACCAAGGGCGACGCGGTATACGACTTGATCGGTGGGCGTTATGTGATCGGTGTACTGTCCAACGAAGAGCCGGCTAATCAGTTCGATATCGCTCTTACGCCGTCCGACTTCACCCCCGCGCAATTACGCAGGGACAGCCGGCGTTAATTTTTGGAAACTTCCAAATAACTGCAAACCAGCCGTGAAAGTTCCCCGGGAATAACTTCCCGGGGGGTTACACCCAGGGTGCCGATCATTGTGAAGTAATTCATGCTGGCGAGCAGCATATGCGCGGAGAGGTCGGCGGCTTGTTCCGGGTTGGGATGGCCGAGCTCGTCGCGCTTGGCCAGCACGATGCGGCACAGGGTCTGGCTGATGTGGGCGTTTAGTTGGTGGAAGCGCTGACGGAATTGAATATCTGCGGAACTACGGCGAACCAAGGCGCGGAGCAGGCCTTCATGACCCGCGAAAAATGTGATGATGCCTTGAACGAACAATTCGATTTGCCGTGCCAGTGGCTGTTCGGGGCGCTCGAGTTCTTCGAGCAGCGAATCGATAGCCTCCCGCCCTTGTGCGACGAAACGTTCATGCACGGCGAACAACAGGACGTCCTTATCGGCGAGCAGCCGGTAGAAGGTGCCCACCGAGGACTCGGCCAGTTGGGAGATTTGCGCGATGCCGGTGTCTTCGAAGCGATTATCGGCGAGCAGTTCTGCAGCCACGTTGAGAAAGCGCTCCAAGGCTTTTTTACTGCGTGTCTGGGTCGGGCTGGAAATGCTGTACATGAGAAGTTCTCTATAAAAAGCAGGCCGATTCTAAATTTTCAAGGAGTAGAAGGCAAATAAGAATGTCTTAACGAATATGAAGAAATTAATATCAATTGGGTATGCATCGAGATAACTGATGATTACCCCATAACGTTCGGCTTATTGGTGATGGGAAGTTATCGTTCGAGGGAGTTTATTTATGCACTATATTCAATTGCAGAGCGGCCGTTGTGCCTATATTCGTCGGGGCAAAGGCGTGCCGGTATTGCTGCTGCACGGCCTGGGTTCGTCCTGGCAGGATTGGCAGCCGCAAATCGATTCGCTCTCGCGCTTCGCCGAAGTATTCGCTCTCGATTTGCGCGGTCATGGCGCCAGCGAACCTTTGAGTGCGCCCGTCAGTGTGTCCGAACTGGCCGATGACGTGGCCGAGTTCATCCGGATAATGAGCATCCGCGGCTGCGTTCTGGTCGGCATTTCCATGGGCGGCATGGTCGGCTTCCAGTTATTGGCCAATCAGCCCCATCTGGTGGGCGCGATGGTGGCGATCAACAGCGCACCGAGCTTCCCGCTCGATAGCTGGCAGACCCGGGCGAAGATCTATCTGCGTCTGGCGACGATCCATCTGCTGGGTCTGAAGGCGCTCGGCCGCTTGATGGCGCGCAAGTTGTTTCCCCATGCCGAGCAGGATCAGCTCCGGCGCTTGGTGGCCATGCGCATCGCCACCAACGACCGCACCTCCTACCTGCATGCGATCCATGCGATTCTCGGCTGGTCGGCGTTACCCGCGGTCAGCCGCGTCGATACACCGATGCTGATTATTTCCGGCGATCGCGACTACACCCCGTTGGCCTATAAGCGGGCCTATACCGCACAGTTACGCAATGCCGAATTGGTGGTGGTGGCCGACTCCGGGCACGCCACTCCGCTGGATCAGCCGGGGCAACTCAATGCATTGCTGGAGCGATTTATCCGGGCGAGGCAAATAAGCCACGAACGGGCCTGAGCGTGAAAATTCGGCGTCGTAAGGCGCCTTCTTTTTGCCTGTTCGACGGAGGAGACAGGCCCGAGAAACCACCTACCAACCCGCTTATGCGCCGATCGGCATTACACTAGCCGGCCGTTGAAAAATGTAGGCGAGGCAGCCGAGACAAGGCAAAAATAGGCGAGGAAGCGCAGTTTGCGTGTTGTAAATGAGCATTCCGAGCCTGTTTTTAACGCCGTATCGGCAACGCAGGTAGTTTTTCAACGGCCTGCTAGCCGGCCTGGTCGATAGTGAGCGCACTTATGCATCTGGAATCCTGGTCCCACGCCAGCTCCGCGGGTTTCACCTTGCGCGGCTGGCATTCGCCGCCCTCGGGTAAACCGTTGCTGCATTTCCTTCATGGCAACGGCTATTGCGGGCGGGTCTACGAACCGATGCTGGCCGATCTCGCCGAGGACTTCGACCTCTGGCTGTGCGATATCCAAGGGCATGGCGACAGTGAGCATGGCGGGCGTTTCCATGGTTGGAACCGCAGCGCCGAACTGGCGCTGGAGGCATTCGCCGTGGGCCGCGAACGCTTCCCGGAAATGCCGGTTTTCGCCCTCGGGCACAGTTTCGGCGGGGTGTTGACCGCGCTGATGCTGGCGCGGCAGCCACGGCTGTTCCAGCGCGCGGTTTTGCTCGACCCGGTGCTGTTCACCCCGGCGATGATCGGGGTGATGGCGCTTTCCGACGTGGTCGGTCTCAGCCAGCGCACGACCCTGGCGCGCAAGGCCCGTCAGCGCCGCAGCGTCTGGCCGGATCGCGCCGCCGCCCATGCCGGCTTGCACGGCCGCGGCATGTTTCGCGGCTGGAGCGACGCCGCCTTCGCCGCCTATATCGCCCATGCGCTGAAAGACAGCGAACAGGGCGTCGAGTTGAAATGCCGGCCGAGTCGCGAGGCGGAAATCTTCGGCTCCTTTCCCAAGCGCCTGTGGCCGTCGCTGGCCAAGGTGGCGACCCCGACACAAGTGCTCTACGGCCAGCGCAGCTATCCCTTCGTCGCCAAGTCGGTGGCGCGCTGGTGTGCCGGCAATGCCCATGTCAGCGCTCAGGTGGTGGCGGGCGGACATTGCTTTATGCAGGAGCAGCCGCAGGACAGCGCCGAGCGGGTTGGCGCCTTTCTGCTGCAACGCGAATGACGAACCCGATCATGAGATGGATTCTCGGCAACCTGCTGTTGCTGCTCGTCGGCCAGGCGCAGGCGCTGGAATGGCGCGACAGCCCGGCGCTCGCGCAGATTTTCGCGCAAGCCGGGGTACCGGGCACCTTCGTGCTCTACGATGTCGACCGGGATCTGCTGCTGGGGCATGACCGCACTCGCGCGCAAGCCCGCTATGTCCCGGCTTCGACGTTCAAAATCGCCCATAGCCTGATCGGTCTGTCGACGGGGGCGGTGAGCAGTGTCGACGAGGTCTTCGCCTACGACGGCAAGCCGCGTTTCCTCAAGAGCTGGGAGCGCGATATGGGTCTGCGCGAGGCGATCAAGCTGTCCAACGTCCCGGTTTATCAAGAGCTGGCGCGGCGTATCGGCCTGGCGCGGATGCGCGAGCAGTTGGCGCCCCTGGGGTTCGGCAATGGTCGGGTCGGTGAGGTCGTCGATCAATTCTGGTTGCGCGGGCCCCTGGCGATCAGCGCCGTGGAGCAAACCCGTTTTCTCGCGCGTTTGGCGCAGGATCAGTTGCCATTGCCGCCGGCGATCCAGGCCCAGGTCCGGCAAATCAGCCAACTCGAGCAAGGCGACGGCTGGACCCTATACGGCAAGACCGGCTGGGGCACTTCGGTAAAACCGGGTATCGGCTGGTGGGTCGGCTGGCTGGAGCGGGACGGCAGGCTCTACAGCTTCGCCCTGAACATGCCGATGGAGAATCTGGCCGACGCCGACAAGCGTATCGAGTTGGGTAAGGCCAGCCTGCGCGCGCTCGGATTGTTGTAAGCATCACTCGTTGCGCTGGCGTTCGTCCGGCCTGCTGCGCCAGCGATCCAGCTCGATGATCTGCGCGCTTTCGCGCTCCGGCTCGCGGAAGGGATGGGGCGCCAGTTCGATGCGCCCGGGGTGGCGGCCGAACATGAGGATGCTGCCGCTGTGGCGCTGTTCGCCGGTGACGGTGAACTCGAACCCATAGACCCGAGCCAGCCGCTTATGGCCATGGGCATCGGTGCGCAGGGCGAATTCCTGCAACGCCACATTGCCGTCGAGCAGTTCGACATCGAGCTTGCCGCAGTGCTGTTTGACCGCCAGCAAGGCGCGCTCGCGGATGCCGTGGCCGTGCCACAGCCAGGCCAGCACACTGGCGAACAACATGACTAGGAATACATCGAATAGATCGATCATCGTAACTCCCGCTTGAATAAGCGGAGCTTACCCTATCTGCCGGGCATTCCAGCGCTCGGCCGAGTTGTCTCAGCCGATGCCGGGGCGTTTGCCAAGCCTCGCCCCGGTATCCGTGCCCCGTTCAAGCGTGGGTCAAATACCAGCGCCAATCCTGTTCGCCGACCTCGCCCATGAATTGGCGGAACTCGGTCCACTTGATCGCCAGGAACACCTTGAGAAAGTCCTCGCCTAGCGCGTCTTTGGCCCAGGCGGAGTTTTCCAGCGCGTGCAGCGCGCTTAGCCAATCGACGGGCAGGGTGTCGTGAAGCTGCTGGTAGCCGTTGCCGACGGTGGCCTCGCCCGGATCGATCCGCTGTCGGATACCCAAATGAATGCCCGCCAGGATCGCGGCGGCGGCCAGGTAGGGGTTGGCATCGGCGCCGCAGATGCGGTGTTCGATATGGCGACTGATCGCCGGCCCGGAGGGGACGCGGAACGACACGGTACGGTTGTTCACCCCCCAGCTCTTGGCCTGCGGCGCGTAGCTGTTGGCCTGGAAGCGCCGGTAGGAATTGGCGTTGGGGCAAAAGATCGCCAGGGCATCGTCGAGCGTGGCCATCATGCCGCCGATGGCATGCCTGAGCAGTGGCGTGCCCTGGGGGTCGTCGCTGGCCATCAGGTTGTTGCCCCGGGCATCGGCCAGGCT
Organism: uncultured Pseudomonas sp.; assembly: GCA_966211665.1. Taxonomy (GTDB): domain Bacteria; phylum Pseudomonadota; class Gammaproteobacteria; order Pseudomonadales; family Pseudomonadaceae; genus Aquipseudomonas. The sequence continues at coordinate 9,543 of CBIHQF010000057.1, forward strand.
GACGTGCAGGTGCAAGCCGCTGCCGGACTGGTCGTCGAACGGCTTGGCCATAAAGCAGGCTTGCAGGCCGTGTTTGCTGGCCACGCCCTTGACCAGGCGCTTGTAGCGCAGGCCTTCGTCGATGGCCTGAAGGGCGTCGAAGCGGTGCTCCAGGGTCAGTTCGAGCTGGCCGGGGGCATATTCGGATATCGCCGTGCGCACCGGCAGGCCCTGCACTTCGCAGGCGGCATAGAGGTCGTCGAGAAACGGCTGCAATTGCTCCAGTTCATACACGCCGTAGACCTGCGGCGCCTGCGGGCGCACGCCGTTCATCTGTAATGCCGGTTGCGGTCGACCCTTGGCGTCGCGCCGCTGGTCCAGCAGGTAGAACTCCAGCTCCACCGCCATTACCGGGTGGTAACCCTCGGCCTTGAGCCGGTCGATGGCGCGGATCAGTACGTGACGCGGATCGGCCGGGGCGGCGGGCAGGCCGCGGGTCGGGTGCATGCTCACCTGCAACTGGCCGGTGGGCTGCGTACGCCAGGGTTGCAGGCACAGGCTGCCGGGCAGTGGGTAGGTCCAGCAGTCGGCGTCGGCGACTTCCCAGACCAGGCCGCTGTCTTCGACGTCTTCGCCTTGAATGGTCAGGGCGAGGATCGAGCTGGGCAGCGGCCGGCCGTTTTCATAGAGGGCCAGCAACTCGTCGCGGTGCAGCAGCTTGCCGCGGGGAATACCGTTGGCGTCGATCAGCATCAGCTCGATGCTGCGCACCTCGGGGTGCTGGTCGAGGAAGTCGCGGGCTTCTCGGGGATCGGCGAATTGCATGGCGGTGTCCTTGTTTCTATTCCCCCTCTCCCCTTGGGAGAGGGGCTAGGGGTGAGGGCGGTTCAGGCGACGTTGTTGGGCTGCATGAGGTCCCTGATCCGCCCTTCGGGCACCTTCTCCATAGCGGAGAAGGCTAGTGGCGTAGGGTGGATGGCGCTTTATCCATCCACCGTGCGGGATATCGGTGGAAGAGGAGAGCGTCATCCACCCTACGACTGCGACGAGCGTGATTTACCCGCGGGCGCCGGGAATCGCCAGCAGCTCGCTTAGGGCCTCATCCAGGGTCGCGATCAGCCGGTCCACGTCCGCCGCCGTGGTGTCCGGGCAGCACAGGGTCATGTTGTGGAACGGCGTGATCAGGATGCCGCGGTTGATCAGGTACAGGTGCAGGGCCATCTGCAGTTCGTCGTGGAAGGCCGCCTCGGCTTCGGCGCCGGTCTTTGGCGACACCGGGCAGAACTGGAACTCGCAACGCGCGCCGAGCTCGGTCACCGACCATTTCAGCCCGTGCTTGCCGATCAGGCGGCGGAAGCCGTCGGCCAGGCGCCCCGCCAACGGCAACATATGGGCGTAGGCGGCGGCAGTCATCACCTGTTCCAGGTTGGCGCGCATGCAGTGCATGGCCAGGGCGTTGGCCGACAGCGTGGTGCCCATGCCGCTGTGGCCATGGCCGTGGCTGTCGTCGCGGCCGCGCTGGCGGGCGGCGGTCATGGCCTCGGCCATCGCCGCGCTGCAACCGAAGACCCCGCAGGGCACGCCGCCGGCGATCGGCTTGCCGACCACGAAAAAGTCCGGGGCGAGGTTCCACAGCCGGGTGCAGCCGCCGATATCGGTGGAGATGGTGTGGGTCTCATCGATGATCAGCAGCGCGCCGTATTTACGGGTCAGCTCCCGGCATTTCTGCATAAAGCCCGGCTCGGGCAGCACCATGCCGATATTGGTCATCGCCGGCTCGCACAGCAGCGCGCAGACGTCGCCCTGGGCCAGCGCGGCTTCCAGCGCTTCGACGTCGTTGAACGGGATCGATCGGCTGTGCCGGGTCAGATCATAGGCCTGGCCGACCAGGCCGGCGCGGTGCACGGTCTGACCGTCGCGGCAACGCACCATCACGTCGTCCATGGTGCCGTGGTAGCAGCCGTCGAACACCAGCAGGGTCTTGCGCTGGGTGATCTCGCGCGCCCAGCGCAGCACATAGCGGTTGGAATCCGTGGCGGTGGCGGTGACCTGCCAGAACGGCAGGCCGAAGCGCGCGGCCAGCAACTCACCGCAGACCACCGCATCCTCGCCGGGCAGCATAGTGGTCAGGCCGTTGCTGGCTTGCTCGGCGAGGGCCCGGGCGATCGGCGCCGGCGAATGGCCGAACATGCTACCGGTGTCGCCCAGGCAGAAGTCGATGTATTCGTGGCCGTCGACGTCATAGAAGCGTGCGCCACTGGCGCGTTCGACGAACAACGGGCAGGGGGTCGACCAATCGGCCATCCAGTGCATCGGTACGCCGCCATACAGCGACTGGCGGGCGCGCTCGGCCAGGGCCGCGGACTTCGGGTTGCGCTCGAGAAAGCGCGCCCGTTCGCGGGCGACAAAAGTTTCCACCGCGCCGGAGTCGATGCCCCTGCGCGTCCGGTTGGAACACCTCGTTCGAAGGTGCGCCCCGAGTATGGTGT
>CBIHQF010000058.1:0-11966 GCA_966211665.1 uncultured Pseudomonas sp.
GGAACTGGCCAAGGCGATCGCCGAAATCGCCCCGGCGGGCATGAACCACGTGTTCTTCACCGGGTCCGGCTCCGAAGGTAACGACACCATGCTGCGCATGGTCCGCCATTACTGGGCGATCAAGGGCCAGCCGAACAAGAAAGTCATCATCAGCCGGGTCAACGGCTACCACGGTTCGACCGTGGCCGGCGCCAGCCTGGGCGGCATGACGTATATGCACGAACAGGGCGATCTGCCGATCCCCGGCATCGTGCATATTCCCCAGCCGTACTGGTACGGCGAAGGCGGCGATATGACGCCGGAAGCGTTCGGCATCTGGGCCGCCGAGCAGTTGGAGAAGAAGATTCTCGAAGTCGGCGAAGAGAATGTCGCCGCCTTTATCGCCGAGCCGATCCAGGGCGCGGGCGGGGTGGTCATTGCGCCGGACAGCTACTGGCCGAAGATCCGCGAGATCCTCGCCAAGTACGACATTCTGTTCATCGCCGACGAGGTGATCTGCGGATTCGGCCGCACCGGCGAATGGTTCGGCAGCGATTACTACGGCAACAAGCCGGACATGATGACCATCGCCAAGGGCCTGACTTCGGGCTATATCCCCATGGGCGGGTTGGTGGTGCGCGACGAAATCGTCGAGGTGCTCAACCAGGGCGGCGACTTCAACCACGGCTTCACCTATTCCGGACATCCGGTGGCGGCAGCGGTGGCTCTGGAAAATATCCGCATCCTGCGCGAAGAGAAGATCGTCGAGCGGGTCAAGACTCAAACGGCACCTTATTTGCAGAAGCGTTTGCGCGAGCTCGCCGAGCACCCGCTGGTGGGTGAAGTGCGTGGCGTGGGCATGCTCGGCGCCATCGAACTGGTGAAGAACAAAGCCACCCGCGAACGTTTCGCCCAAGGCGCGGGCATGATTTGCCGCGGTCACTGCTTTAATAATGGGCTGATCATGCGTGCGGTGAACGACACCATGATCATTTCGCCGCCCTTGGTCATAAGCCAGTCGGAGATCGACGAACTGATTGGCAAAATACGCCTGTGCCTCGACCTGACCGCACAAGAGTTGTTGGCTTGACGCGGTGGATGGGGCAAAACAGCGACATGTTTCATCGGCAAGTCCCTTTATGTGTCTGAAAGTTGTAAAGAGTGCCGTGTCCTTGCCAGACTGCGCCAGTGCGTTAGCCAGGCTCGCCACAAGGTGCCGCAGATGGGCTGCGCCACCCGCTCGAACAAAACCAATACGACAACAGGAGCTGTAAGCATGAACAAATTCGGCAAAACCCTTCTCGCGTTGTCCTTGGCAGGCGCCGTTATCGGCACCGTGCAAGCCGAGGAAAAAGTACTGCACGTTTACAACTGGTCGGATTACATCGCCGAAGACACGCTGGCGAACTTCGAGAAAGAAACCGGCATCAAGGTCGTATACGACGTTTTCGACAGCAACGAGACCCTGGAAGCCAAACTGTTGTCCGGCGGTTCGGGCTACGACGTGGTGGTGCCGTCCAACCAGTTCCTGGCCAAGCAGATCAAGGCCGGGGTGTTCCAGAAGCTCGATAAATCCAAGCTGCCAAACTGGAAGCACCTCAATCCGGACCTGATGAAGGCCCTGGAAAACGCCGACCCGGGCAACCAGTACGCCTTCCCTTACCTGTGGGGCACCACCGGCATCGGTTACAACCCGGAGAAGGTCAAAGCCGCGTTGGGTGTCGACACCATCGACTCCTGGGATGTGATCTTCAAGCCGGAAAACATGGAGAAGCTCAAAGCCTGTGGCGTTTCCATGCTCGATGCGCCGGATGAGGTTTATGCCGCCGCGCTGCACTACCAGGGTCTGAACCCGAACCCGACCAGCGTCGACGACGTGAAAAAGGCCGAAGAGCTGCTGATGAAAGTGCGCCCTTACGTGACCTACTTCCACTCCTCCAAGTACATCTCCGACCTGGCCAACGGCAACATCTGCGTCGCCCTGGGCTGGTCCGGCGATATCTTCCAGGCGCAAGCCCGTGCCGAAGAAGCCAAGAACAACGTACCGGTTTCCTATGCCATTCCTAAAGAAGGCGCGGCATCGTTCTTCGACATGATGGCGATCCCCGCCGACGCCAAGAACGTCGAAGCGGCGCACACCTTCCTCAACTACATCCTCACCCCGGAAGTGATCGCGCCGATCACCGACTACGTCGCCTACCCGAACGGCAACGCCACCGCCACTCCGCTGGTGGACGAGGAAATCCGCAACAACCCGGGCATCTACCCGACCGAGGCAGCCAGCAAGAAGCTCTATACCTTCTCCGAGCTGAGCCCGTCGGTACAGCGTGCCGTCACCCGCAGCTGGACCAAGGTCAAGTCGGGTCGGTAAGACAAAACGAAGCGATCCAGGGCCTGGCGGGCGACCCCCGCCAGAACCCTAACAATAAAAAGGAAGCTTGCAGATGTGTCACAACTCCTTCGGCGGGCTCCCGGCTTCGCCCTGACGCTGCGGCCCGTATCGCTCAGCAGCGAACACCCTTTTTTCTATGAATTCGGAGCCTTTTGGCGGTCTGTCTGACAATCAGAGAAGCCACGGGTACGCATTTTTTTTGCGAGATGTCAGCGTGGGTTAGCTGAATCAATTCAACCATTTCGAAACGTCCGGCCGTCGGGGTCGGGCGCTACTTTGCGGGAGTTTGGTAATGGCAGTTGCATCCAGTGCCTATAAAAAGGTTCTTGAAGGCGATCAGCAACCGAAAGAAGTATTGGTCAAGATCGAGCGGGTGACGAAGAAGTTCGACGAAACCGTGGCGGTCGACGACGTATCCCTGACCATCAACAAGGGCGAAATCTTCGCCCTGCTCGGCGGTTCGGGCTCGGGTAAATCCACCCTGTTGCGCATGCTCGCCGGTTTCGAGCGTCCGACCGAGGGGCGTATCTGGCTCGACGGCCAGGACATCACCGATCTGCCGCCCTACGAGCGGCCGATCAACATGATGTTCCAGTCCTACGCGCTGTTCCCGCACATGAGCGTCGCCGACAACATCGCCTTCGGCCTCAAGCAGGACGGCTTGCCGCGTGCTGAGATCGACGCCCGCGTCGATGAAATGCTCAAGCTGGTGCAGATGAGCCAATACGCCAAGCGCAAACCGCATCAACTGTCCGGCGGCCAGCGCCAGCGCGTCGCCCTGGCCCGTTCGCTGGCCAAGCGGCCGAAGCTGCTGCTGCTCGACGAGCCGATGGGCGCGCTGGATAAGAAGCTGCGCTCGCAGATGCAGCTGGAGTTGGTCGAGATCATCGAGCGGGTCGGCGTAACCTGTGTGATGGTCACCCACGACCAGGAAGAGGCCATGACCATGGCTCAGCGCATCGCCATCATGCACCTCGGCTGGATCGCCCAGATCGGCAGCCCGGTGGACATCTACGAAACCCCGACCAGCCGCCTGGTATGCGAATTCATCGGCAACGTCAACCTGTTCGAAGGCCAGGTGGTCGAGGACATGGAAGGGCACGCGCTGATCGACAGCCCCGACCTGGAGCGCAATATCTACGTCGGCCACGGCGTCAGCACCTCGGTGCAGGACAAGAGCATCACCTACGCCATCCGCCCGGAAAAACTCCTGGTCACCACCGAGCAGCCGACCTGCGAATACAACTGGTCGCGCGGCACCGTGCACGATATCGCCTACCTGGGCGGCCATTCGGTCTTCCACGTGGAATTGCCGAGCGGCAAGATCGTCCAGTCGTTCGTCGCCAACGCCGAACGGCGCGGCGCCCGGCCGACCTGGGACGACCAGGTATACGTGTGGTGGGAGGATGACAGCGGGGTGGCATTGCGCTCATGAATATTTCCCGAAGCCTCAGCCGCCGTTTGCCCAAGGGCCGTCACTTCGTTATCGGGGTGCCATTCCTCTGGTTGTTCCTGTTCTTTTTGCTGCCGTTCGTCATCGTTCTGAAGATCAGCTTCGACGAAGCCGCCGTGTCCATTCCGCCGTACACAGATGTGTACACCTGGGTGGAAGGCATGCTGTCGGTGGTGATCAACCTTGGCAATTACATCTTCCTCAGCGAGGACGACCTGTACCTGTCCGCCTACCTCGGCTCGCTGAAAATGGCCCTGGTCAGCACCCTGTTGTGCCTGCTGATCGGCTACCCGATGGCCTACGCCATCGCCCGCGCCGACAAGGAAATGCAGACCGTGTTCCTGTTGCTGATCATGATGCCGACCTGGACCGCGATCCTGATCCGCGTCTACGCCTGGATGGGCATCCTCAGCAACAATGGCCTGCTCAACGGCTTTTTGCAGAGCATCGGTCTGATCGACGAACCGCTGCAGATCCTCAACACCAACCTCGCGGTCTATATCGGCGTGGTCTATTCCTACCTGCCGTTTATGATCCTGCCGCTGTTCGCCAACCTGGTGAAGCACGACCCGAGCCTGCTGGAAGCCGCATCGGACTTGGGTTCGAGCACCTTCAACAGCTTCTGGAAGATCACCGTGCCGTTGTCGAAGAACGGCATCATCGCCGGCTGCATGCTGGTGTTCATTCCGGTGGTCGGCGAGTTCGTCATCCCCGAACTGCTCGGTGGTCCGGAGACACTGATGATCGGCAAAGTGCTCTGGCAGGAATTCTTCAACAACCGCGACTGGCCGGTGGCGTCCGCCCTGGCGGTGGTGATGTTGGCGATCCTGATCGTGCCGATCATTCTATTCAACCGTAACCAAGCAAAAGAAATGGAGGGCAGAGCATGAGCAAGTACCGTTTCTCAACCCTCATGCTGTGGGCCGGCCTGACCTTTATCTACCTGCCGATGCTGATCCTGGTGATCTACTCGTTCAACGGCTCGCGGCTGGTCACGGTGTGGGGCGGCTGGTCGCTGAAGTGGTACATCGGCCTGCTCGACAACACCCAGTTGATGAGCGCGGTGATGCGCTCCCTGGAAATCGCCTGCTACACCGCGGTTGCCGCGGTGGCGCTGGGCACCATGGCGGCCTTCGTGCTGACCCGGGTGACCCGCTTCAAGGGCCGCACGCTGTTTGGCGGTCTGGTCACCGCGCCGCTGGTGATGCCCGAAGTGATCACCGGTCTGTCGCTGTTGCTGCTGTTCGTGGCCATGGCGCAATTGATCGGCTGGCCCGCCGAGCGCGGCGTGCTGACCATCTGGATCGCCCACACCACCTTCTGCGCCGCCTACGTGTCGGTGGTGGTGTCGGCGCGGCTGCGCGAGTTGGACATGTCCATCGAAGAGGCGGCCATGGACCTGGGCGCCAAACCCTGGAAGGTGTTCTTCCTGATCACCATCCCGATGATCGCGCCTTCGCTGGCGGCCGGCGGCATGATGTCCTTCGCCCTGTCGCTGGACGACCTGGTACTCGCCAGCTTCGTCTCCGGCCCGGGCTCCACCACTTTGCCGATGGAAGTTTTCTCCGCCGTGCGCATGGGTGTGAAGCCTGAGATCAACGCGGTGGCCAGCCTGATCCTGCTCTCGGTCTCGCTGATCACCTTCCTGATCTGGTTCTTCGCCCGCCGCGCCGAGGAAGCGCGCAAGAAAGCCATCCAGCAAGCCATGGACGAAAGTACCGGCGCCAATCTGCAGAGCGGCCCCGACAGCCGCCGCGACCCGTCGCAGCGGCACGCCACAGCCTAACCGCCGGATAGGGCGGACATGCCGCAGGCTTGTCCGCCAGCTTGGCGCCAGCGCTGGACAAGGCGTCGCCATCGGCTCTTGTAGCCGGATGCAATCCGGGAGCGGTGTCAGCTGTTAAACCTTCCCCGGATTGCACCCGGGCTACCAGAGGTGTCGCTGGGAGAGAATCGACACCGGCGTTTAGCGTCTTACCTGTGCCTGAAAAAACCGCCAAATGACATCCGTCGCATTCAGCGCCGAACTGGGCGTGTCGCCCCTGCGACTTCCCGGCTGTCCGCCCGGCCAGGCATGGCCGTTATCCTTGAGCAGATACAGCTCGACTGCCCCATCGGGCGCGCAGGTGTAGCGCCACAGCAAATAGTGACCATGATCCTGTTGCGCCGGAGTCGCGGCGCAGCCGTTCGCCTTCGCCCAGAATGTTGCCTGTACCAGCGCCGGCCTTGTGGGTGTGCCGTCCCAGGCATCGGCAACACGCCCGCCAGGCGGGCCACCGAGATGGGGAACCGCCTTGTCGAGCATGCCGTTGATCATCAGCGCGGGCACCGGGCCGGACGGCTGCGGCTCGTCGCCGAACAGGGTCGCGACCACAGGCGCAATGGCGGCGAGTTTGTGCGACAGTTCGATGCCGAGCCGGTGACTCATGATCCCGCCGTTGGACATGCCGGTTGCGTAGACCCGTTGCGGATCGACCGGATAATCCTCGATCAGGCGATCGATCAGCGCGCGGATAAAGGCCACATCGTCGATGTTCCGGTTCATCGCATAGCCGCAGCAATGGCCGGCATTCCAGGTCAGGAGTTTGCCCGCGAAGCGGCCGCTGCCTTCGGGGTAAGCGACGATAAAGCCCTCCTTTCTGGCTTTCGCGGTGAAGCCGGTCATCTTCTCGGCATTGAAGGCATTACCGCCGCCACCATGCAGCATCAGCACCAGTGCCACGCGCTGGGTCGACTGTGTCGGTAGGTGCGCGGCACGTACCACATAGCTGCGGTCGCTGCCGTTAACCCGCAAGGTTTGCCGTGCTTCCTGCGCGGTGACATCGGCGCGGGCCGGGGCGACCGAAGCTGCGAGCAGGCCCGCCAGTGTCAGGATAAACATGCGCGAGGCTTTTCTGTCGGGGCAAGCGGTCATGATTGACGCTTGCCGGCGCGGCGGCGAGGTTGCGGCGCCTTGCCCTGCTTGCTGGGCAACGAGGCGGCATACTCGAGGGCCCGATCGAGCCATTGGTGCAGGCGCTCTTGGGCATCGCCAGCGGTCTGATCGACATAGACGAAGCCGGTGAGCGCCTTGCCGGTAAAGTCCATCTTCCGCGCATCGGGCTCTTCGAGCGCCTGCGAATAACGATCGGGCCCCACGCGCAGCATCAGGTCGGTACCCGAAACGCCGCAGCACATGTTGCCCCTGATCATAAAGGCCAGGCCGCCGAACATCTTCTTTTCGACGACTCCGTCCTGGCCCGCGAGCGCCGTTCTCACCCGCTCGGCTATTCCTTCGTCGTAGCTCATACGCACTCCACAATGATCGGCGACCAAGCTAGCCCCACGGCAAGCGGTAAGTCAGGCGCGCAGGTCCGTGGAAACGGCCACCTCCGGCGCCAGGCGATAACACATGTACTTCACCACGAAGGGCAGATGCGGGAACTCCTTGCTCTCACCGTCTTTGAAGCCCAGCGCCCGATACCAGCGCTGCAGTTCGAAGTGCTGCTCGATCACGCCGATGCTGATGGTCTGCACCGACTGCGTCTCGGCGTACTGGATAAAATGCTCGACCAGCCGAGTGCCAACGCCGCGCTTGCGATGGACGGGCAGGACCGACAAGCGGTTCAAACAGGCGACACCGGCACGCGGGCTTTCGTAGGCGACGCAACCGATCGGCGTGGCGTTTTTCGCAATGACGAAATACTTCTCGCCGCGGGCAAAGTCAGCCTTTACCCACTCTGTCGTGCAAAAGGAAGGGTGTTTCGGGCAGTTGGCCGCATTCAGGCCGAATCGCAAGGCGACATCCTTGTTCGATTCGCTGATCAGCATGGCGATGGTACTCAACCCGTTAACTGTGGCTTGACTGATATTCATGTCGATGGCCGTCCATGTGAGAGGGTGAGAGCGCTCGGCAACGCAACGTCGGTTGCGCGGCGCGTATTGCAGGGCCGTTATTCGCTAAGTATTCGCTGGGTTTTCTTGGGCAAGCTGGCGCGTGCTTTTTTATATGACCAGTCGATTAGCTGCTTCAAATAGTGCTCGTCGAACGCCTGGGTGTTGAGGATGGACACCCAGTGAAAACGATGCAGGTAGCGTGCGGGGCTCACTGCGGGCTGATCGGTCAACTCGATGAACCTGTCGGGCGTCACACGGATGCTGAAGCGCCAGCGATGCGGCTCACTGGTCTTGAAATAGGCGAACTGCTTACCGCCGACGGCGTAAATCAGCACATTCGCGGGTTCGCCCAACAACTGCTCCTGTGCACCCGGGAAGCTCAAGCAAAAACGTTTAACGGCGCCGATATCCATAATGTGCGGCTCTTGATCAATGTCCACGACAAGCGCCTGTACGCAAACGGCCACTACAACTGTTTGGAGCGCTTCGCCAAGGGGGAGGTTCCGACTATTCGTGCACCGGCAGGCTGGCACAGGACATCGATGCCGGGCGGCCAAATCGATTGTGTCAGCCCGGCAGCGAATGTCTGCACGCGTATTCGTAAGCGCTGCGCCCACTGGAGCGTAGCGAGCGTATCAGACGTAGAGCGGTGAGCCCATGGCCCGGCTGGCCTGCTCGCTTGGCGCGGCATCGAACAGGCGAGTGGTGTATGCCGCGTTCAGCTCGGCGGTTTCGCCGGGGAAGTAATCGGTGACGAAACGCCGGGCGTTATCGAGGTTGTCGAAGGCGTAGAAGCCGCCCACCGATTGGTTATCCGCACCGCTCAACCAGGTTTTATGCAACAGCCCGGGCTGGGCCTTGAGGAGCGGATTCAGCGCGCGCCAAGGCGCTTGATCGAAGGGCACCGACAGCTGCACTTCGGTGTAAACGAACGCGCCGGGGCTGCGTTCCGGGCGTGCCCCGAAATACACCGAGCCCAACTGCCGGCTGGCTTCTTCGACGACGGCCATGTCGAACACCCGGGTGGTTTGTGCGACGCCGAATTTGCGCGCCTCCGCGGGGAAGTAGCCGGTGACGAAGCGTTTCGCGTTGGCGAGCGAGTCGAACTCGTAGAACCCGCCGACCGACTGATTCAACGACCCGGCGAGCCAGGTTTTATTGCGGAAGCCCGGCTGCTCGACTATCTGCGCATTGAGTTCGCGCCACGGCGCTTGGGCGAAGGGCAGGGAGATTTGCAGCTCGGTGTAAACGAAGGCTTTCGACATGATGGGTTCCTGATCAGTGAGAATGTACGTCCTGTTGGGAGCGGTGTAATCAGTTGGATAACGACCGTGATCCAAGATAGGATTGCGATCGTTATCCTGTCAAGTAGAATGCTGCTCACTGTCAGGCGGAAGAATTTCCCATGCGCTACACACCGGAACAAAAGCAGAAAACCGCAGCGAATATCCTCGCGGCCGCCGGGCGCGGCTTTCGCCTGGAAGGCTATGGCGGCGCCGGGGTCGATGGCTTGGCGCGCGAGGCGGGGGTAACGTCGGGAGCCTTCTACAAGCACTTCCCGTCCAAGGCGGCGGCGTTCGAAGCCGCAGTGGCGGCCGGGCTCGATGACTTTCAAAAAACCATGCAACAGGCGATCGCCGACCCGCAGCAAGATTGGCTGAGCGCATTGGTGGACTATTACTTCAGCCGCGAACACCGCGCCAATCTTGCCGGCGGCTGCGCTGTGCCGGGCCTCACCGGTGAGGTGATGCGCGGCAGCGAACAGGTACGGGCGGTCTATCAGCAGGGCATCGAACGGGTGGTCGAGACCCTGGAAACCGGCCTGACCCACCTCGACCCCGAGCTACGCCGCGAGCGCGCCTGGGCCATTATGGCGATGCTCAGCGGCGGTTTGCAGATCGCCCGGGCGGTGCACGACGAAGCGCAGGCCGCGGCGATCGCCGTCGCCATGCGCGAGGCGGTGTTGCGCTTCGCCCACGCTCCGGGTTAGGTGGTTTCCGTCTGCTCTGGATGCAGATGCACTGCCAGCCAGATCGCGCCCTCGGAAACCCGCGTCACCGTATGCGGCGTGCCCGCTGGAAGAAACAGATAATCGCCGGCCGCGAGCGTGGCGGGCTGGCCGTCGACCAGCATCTCCGCCTCGCCGTGGGCCAACAGCACCCACTCGTCTTGTACCTGCACGTACTCGCTCGGCGTGATGGCCGCCGAACTGAGGATGCGCTCAACGACCAGATTCCGATATTTCAGGAGGGTTTCGAAGCGCTCGCCTTCAGTAGCGGGCGTGGCATCGGCAAAGAGATTTCCAGTTGGCATCGTTCGCTTCTCGTTTCGGCTCGCGCCTGGTGGCTATGGGATCAAACGCCGACATCGCTCCATACCGCGAACTCGTTGCCGCTGGGTTCGACGAAATGAAAACGCCGGCCGCCGGGAAACGCGAATATCGGTTTGACGACCCGCCCGCCGGCGCTTTCGACCTTACCCAGCGTTTCTTCCAAGCGCTCGCTGTAGAACACGATCAGCGCGCTGCCCTTGGCCACCGAAGCCGCCAGATCGGCCTTGAAAAAGCCGCCATCAAGCCCTTGATTGGAAAACGCGCTGTACTCAGGGCCGTAATCGACAAAGGTCCAGCCGAACGCGGACTCGAAAAACGACTTGGTCGCCTCCAGGTCCTTGGCGGGAAACTCCACGTAATTGATTTTCTCGTGCGTGTGCATCGCCGTGCTCCTTGTTAGCTGCGGAATGGAGCATAGACAACCATAAAATCGCAGGTGCAGTAATGCCTGTGTATGGCCAACAGCCTCAGCGCCGTGCGCCCGGAGTGCGGCTTCCCGCGCAAGCGCGTGGCCAGCCGCGGTTGTGAGGGTTTCAAACCGACGCGCTGAGAACCCGCACCACCGCTCGAAACCATCGTGCAAAAAAGCGGGCCAGAAGCGACCGGCACGCGCTTGCCTGGAAAATGTGAAGCCCGCCCGGTGACGCGAACCGGTATCCGGTAAGCTGCCTGCCAGGGCTGTACAGGCGCCGAATTGAGGGGGCGTAAACCCCGTGAAGGCATGACTGCAGCCGAGTGTTAAGCCCTATGTTGGCGTGCCCCTGACAGGGCTGGGGGCCCTAGGTTGATGGCATCGGGCAACACCTCGGCCCAGACCCTTGGCCGAACAGAGCCGTGAGATTCGCAACCCAGGGCGCCGCTTGCACACCATCACATTCCCGCGGACCCTCCATGATCCTTGTCATCGATACGGAAACTCGTTTTGCCACTGCCCAGCTGATTCCCGAATTCACCTGCCCGTTCTGCCAGACCGCAGGGAAGGTGGAGATGTCGGTCTACCAGACGTACCTCGGCATCTTCTACGGAGTGCCGCTGGCGCCCGGCCGCAAACTCGGTGCCGCCTACTGCCACCATTGCCAACAACCCCTTCCCGCCAAGAGCGACAAGCAGGGACTGAAGGCTGCGTTCAAGCAGGTGGCAGCGGGTTTGCGGCCGCGGCTGGTGTCGTACAGCGGCAGCATCATCCTGGCACTGCTGCTGGCCTGGGGCGTGGGCTGGGTGGTGAGCGAGATCCAGACCAACAAGGCGCAGCTCCGCACCGAGGCGCAAACCGTGGCATGGGCTGCCGACCCGCAGCCGGGCGATGTGCATGTGGTGTCGCTGGATCAAGAACCGACCCTGACTTACTCGCTATTCAAGGTGGTGTCTGTGTCGGGCGACGAAGTGACCCTGCGCGCCCACCGCGAGAAAAAACCATATCGGCATGAAAGGTCGCAAGCCAAGGGGTTTTCCCTGGCCGACAGCGAATTCAGCGGGGCTTCGATCGTGACGAGCAAGGCGATGCTGGCCCGGCAACGCATTCCCACGGGCAAGTACACCTCCCTCTCCATCAAGGAAGTGATCCGTCCTTCGCAACCCTGAACCACAGGCAACCGCCATGCAAACTCAACACCCCCATGATCCCAACCGTCCGCTGCAGCTTGGCGCTCACTGGAAAATCGAGTTGCCGGGACAGCCCTATCAGATCTACTCGGCAGGCCTGTCGATCATGCTGATCCGCCTCGTGGTCATCGCGCTCTTCGTGGCCATCGGCTGGGGCGTTTTGTCGTAGGGCAAACTCGGAAACAGCCGGGATAACCGGAGGTCGTGGTAGAGACGGTGGTTACCCACCGCCCCCGCAGAGTCAGGTAGAAGTATTTGGGGCGGAGTGATTAAATTTTATTCACTCCGCCCCCTTCGCTCAGGGCCGTAATCGACAAAAATCCAGTCGAATG